>NZ_JBSGEL010000043.1:0-69497 GCF_053602875.1 Kitasatospora sp. NPDC004289
GCCCTCTTCGACACCATGTCCGTCCCCGAACGCCGCCGCGCCGCCTGAGCGGGCGTTCAGGTTCTACCGGTGCCCGGTGCCGCCAACTCGTACATGCCCGGTTCGGACCCGGTCAGAACAGCGGGACGCCGTTCCGGACCAGGCGCCAGGTGCCGCCGCCGAACTCGGCCGGGTCGATGACGCCCTTGGCCTTCACCCAGGTGATCATCGTGTTGCGGATCTCCTCGGAGTTGGACCAGGCGACCGTGGCCTTGGCCACGTGCGGGAAGTTGCCGCCGCCGTTGGCCCGGTAGTTGTTGACCGCCAGCACGAACTGGGCGGCCGGGTCGACCGGGGCGCCCTCGAAGGTGAGGCCGACGATCCGGGAGCCGACCGGCTTGGTCAGGTCGATGTCGTAGGAGACGCCGTACACCGAGTCGAAGTTGTAGTCCGGGGTGTTGGCCTGGTTGGTCAGCGTGTCGAGGTTGACCGCGTCGCCGGGGGCCAGCTGGGCGAAGTACTTCGCCGAGTACTCCAGGTAGTCCTTGATCTGGGCACCCGTCAGGACCCGGGCCTCCAGGGTGTTCTCGTAGATGTACAGCCCGGCGGCGTCGCGCAGCTTGACGGTGCCGGCCGGGATCACGGCGGTGCGGTTGAACGGCGCGGCCTGGGCCAGCACCGGCAGGGCCGCGTACGAGGTGCCCACGAGGGCGGCCTTCACGGTGTCGACCTGGACCCGGCCGATCAGGTCGATGATCGGGACGTCCTTGAACCGGGCCTCGGCGATGGAGAGTTCGCTCTTGCAGGTGCCGATCACCTGGTTGACGTAGGCGACCGTCTTCCGGTGCTGGGCGTCGATCAGCCGGACGACCTCCTTGTCCTCCGGCACGGTGTTGGAGTTGAGCACCCGGGAGGTCACCGAGGTGACGTTCCAGCGGCCGCGCTCGAACTCGACCTCGAAGTCGAAGCAGGTCAGGCGCTGGCCCCAGGCGAGCGGCTCGGAGAGCACGACGGTCTTCCCGGTCTCCCGGTTGGTCACCAGGCGCTGCGGGATCTCCTTGTGCGCGTGGCCGACCAGCACCGCGTCGATGCCGGGCACCGCGGCGGCCAGCTCGGCCGCGACGTTCTCGCCCCACGGCAGCTGGTCGCCCCAGGAGCTCGGCTCGTCCGCACCGGTGTGCGCGGCCACCACGACCACCTCGGCGCCGGCCGAGCGCAGCCGCGGCACGTACTTCCTGGCCTGCTCCACGATGCCGGGGAAGACCATCTGCCCGGCCACGTTGGCCTTGTCCCAGATCGCGATGCCGGGGTTGGTCAGGCCCAGGATGCCGACCCGCAGCGCCCGGCCGTGGCCGAGGTGCAGCTCCTTGATGACGTAGGGCGGGAACGCGGGGCGCTCGTTCTTCGCGTCCAGCGCGTTGGCGCCCAGCAGCGGGAAGTCGAGCTGGCGCTCGAAGGCGCGCAGCAGCGGGATGCCGTAGTTGAACTCGTGGTTGCCCAGCGCGGCGGCGTCGTACTTCAGCGCGTTCATCGCCACGGCCATCGGGTGCTTGGGCGCGCGCTTGCCGGTGATCGGCTCGACCCGGGCGTAGTAGTAGGCGAGCTGGGTGCCCTGGATGGTGTCGCCGGCGTCGATCAGCAGGGTGCGCTCGCAGCCCTTCTCGGCCCGGATCTGCTTCACCAGGGTGGCGATCTTGGCGAGGCCGACGTCGTTGTGCGCCTTGTCGTCGTACTCGGCGTCGGTGAAGTAGTCCCAGTTCAGCACCCGGCCGTGCAGGTCGGTGGTGCCCATCACGGTGAACGTCTGCTTCTTCTTCTCGCGGCCGCGCTGCTCGGCGGGCGCGGCCGCCGCCTCGGTGGCGGTGACCATCGGCAGGCCACCGGCCAGGGCGGCACCGGCGGCGGTGACCGCCGACCGGGCGACGAAGTCACGACGGTTCAAGGGCATGAAGGGCTCCAACGTGAACGGACGGGGCGTCAGCAGGCAGACGGTGACGCGCGTAGAAGTCTGCACGCAAAACCCGCCCGCGAACACCCCCGGCACCTTTCCGGCAGGTGAGCTCTGCAAGTCCCGCACATGAAACATGCTCGCATGCACTCATTTCACCCGCCTGGGCCTCGGGTCCATGCGTGCTCGGCCGCCAAGAGCGACGACACCACAACCTGGTTCCGAACAGTCCGCCAGAGCACCTTGACGTCACTGGGGCGCAGCAAGCAGAACTCCTCGACCTGCAGTTGCAGAAGGAGCGTTTCGGCATGCAGTACGAGCCAATCGTCCCTGCTGAGCTCGATGGCCAGCCGTACCAAACCGACCACCACGTCGGCCGGCGGCCGGTCGGCAGTCGTATTGGACCGGTGCAGGAGAGCCGCCCCGGTGGTCAGGATCTGCTCTCCGCTGAAGCGTGAACCCAGCAGGTTGGGAGAGATGGCCTCGGTGAGGCTCAGGACTGCTCGAAGGCCGCCCCAGGTATTGCCTTCTGGCCGTTCGAGGCTGAGATCCGTCGCGAGCAGTAGCCGTCGTGCGACAGCGGCAAGCCGTGGGTGGGGTACTCCTGACCGTCCGAACTGGCTACGAACACAGGTGAGCAGGGACAGTCGGTGTTCCTCGTCGAGCTTGTCGGCAGGAAAGCGATCATCTGTCAGGTTGTTCAGCAGACGGACCACCAACTCCCCGGACAGGTGGGAAGCGTCGCGGGCGAGATGCGGGATCAGGGAACAGCTGATCCGGTTGGCTTGTGTGTCGGGAAGGTAGGGCAGCGCTGCTGCTATGTCGCGGTAGCGCTGCGACAGCTGTTCAGCATGGGCGGTGTCGTGGAGCAGGAGCGTCAGCAGCGTGTGGGCCGCCGACTTGGCCCCGTGGACGGCATCGACCCTGATGGTCCGCAGGGTCTCGGGAGCGCCGTCAAGTAGAGGCATGATGGCGTGCAAGAGGGCTTGGGTGTCGTCGTCGTCCAGGAAGTCGGTTCTGCGGATGATGTCCGAGGCCTGCGCGATTTGGGACACGTAGTAGGTCCCTGGCCCGCGGCCATCCGCTGAAGGGCCCTCCGGAGGGCGTTTGGAGGAGGGGAGGCCAAGCCGGAGGAGTGTGTCCGCCTCTCCGTCGAGTGTTTGCCTGACGGAGAGTGTTGTGGTGAAGGAATCCCATGAGGTCGCATCGAATTGGGAACGCCAGAGGAAGCTGAGGCGCCACCAGGGTTGCTCCGTGAACTCGCGGAGTCTGACGGAGCCAGTGGTCAGCACGGCCAGGAAGAGGATGTTCGCCTGGTATATGGCGTCCCGCCCGGACCGGGGTCGGGCGGTGGGCGCGTACATCGAGGACAGGTCGCTTTCGGACTCGCCGATCTGACGGAAGAGCAGGCGGAGTAGGGGGGTCACTTTCTCTTGCGGGCCCGCTCTGCCACTTGCCAGCAAGTCGGCAGTGTTCTGGGCTACTTCGGCGCGGTCAGTCAGCGGAACATGCGAGAGCAGTGCGCAGAGTCGGTGGTCCGGTAGTCGGTCCCGGTCAGTAGGACGGGCCGCAGTGAGCAGGTCGCTCAGCTCAGCCACGATCTGACGCGCCACCAGGTACTCACCGAAGGTGGCGTGCAGGAACTCGTACGACTTCATCTCAACACGCGCCACCTCGGCCCGGGCTTCATGGACGAAGAAGAACCGGCCGAAGATCGAGTCGGCTCGGTCCTCGCCGGTCAGCGCCTTCAGGTCAATGCGGGCCGCAGTACTGAGGATGCTCTGTTGGCCGCGGTTGAACATTCCCGCGGCGATCACCCCCAGTCGTCGCAATTCCTGCTCCACCAGGACGCTTTCCTGGGCCGCCGGCAGCGGACCTGCACTCTTGACCACTTCACGACCGACGAACTCCGTGAGTAGACGTTCGTAGAGCTCACCACGGTCGATGTCGTCTTGCGAGAGCTCGTGGAGGTCATTGTGGGTGGCGTCGTACAGAGCCAGGAGCAGCAGGAGCAGAGGTTGCCTCGCCAGATCCTGATGTCGGCGCACCGCCTCCGTGTTCAACGGTACGAGCCCGGAAATCTCGAAGTACCGGCGGTTGACGTCGGCCCAGACGGTCAGCCAGCGGTCCACGCGATCGTTGTCGAACGGTTCCAGCCGGATGACCGTGCTGACGCTCGGAGTGTCCACCCGGTCGGCAACCACCGTGCGGCTGGTGACGACAAACGTGGTCGGGCGGCCGAGTTCGGCCTCGCGCTGCTGGAAGTGCACGATTTCTCTGAGGTAGCTCCAGTGAGAGTCGGCACTTGAGCTCCCGGCGGCAGCCTGCAGTAGTTCGTCGAAGCCGTCCAGAATCACCACACGCAGGAGGTCCTTGTCTGTCTCGCTCAGATCGGGCCAGGACGTCTGGCGGCCGGTTGTCTGGCGAATGGCCTCCTCGATCTGGCCTTGGAGGTCAAGATCCGCTGGTACATGGCGCAACTCCACGCGGACACAGAGGAATTCGGATTCTGGCAGCCACGCGGTCAGTAACTGGGTGAGGAGCGACTTCCCGGAGCCGGGATGTCCAAGCACGATCAGTGGGCCCTGGGTGGCTCGATCGGTCAGGAGATAGGCTGCCAGGAAGCCGGAAAGGTCGTCGCGGATGGGTTGGCGGTCCCACCACGAGTCACTGGAGAGCTTCCTCTCGACGGCATGGGCGGCCACTCGAAACGTGGGCTCGACGTAGCCCGCCACGCGGGACGGCATGACCAACCCGGAACCGCCAGCGTGACTGACCGGCCCTCGCAAGCGGTTTCGGGCACCTGCGGAAAGGTGCCCACCACCCGCGAACTCGGACAACAGGCTGCCAAACCGAGTGAGACCAACCTCCGGGACCATCGCGGTCAGGTCGTCCTCTGAGGTGCCTTCGAAGGTTTCGGACGTGATGCGCAGCTCGGCGCACTGGAAGGTGAGACCTCCTAGGACGGTCGAGTACCGGCGTAGCGCCAGCGCCCCCAACCGCTCGGAGGAGAGGGACTGGAGCTCGACCTGTGAGTGGACCATCTCCGCGGCGGACTGGTAGGCGGCGGCTATCTCGTTCCGCAACTCTGTTGTCTCTCGAACGTGAGAGGAGCCGAGCACGAGCCAGTCGAATTCGGCCAGTACGGCGGCCGCCACGTCATGGGTGGTGTTGCCGTGGCTGATGTTCCTGGTGAGTCCGGTCTCGGCCACAGCCTCACAGAATGCTGCCACCAGAACGACGCGGTCGGCCGCGCAGAGCAGGGCCGTGCGTGTGGTGCCGGCGGCACGACGTACTCGCTCCGCGAAGCCGGCGAACAGCCTCCGCAGATCTGTGGACGGTGCTCCGGCGAGCTCCAGTGGGCGCAGGATGTCGCTCGCGAGGTTGCGCAGACCAGGCCGGCCGGCCGCCAGGACCGCGACGGCTTCGGCGAAGTCCTCGGGAACGGCGTCCACTCGCTCGGTTGCCGGAGCGCGCCTGGCACTCTCAAGTGCCTCTTCCAGCTCGGTGTGCTGGTGGCGCCACCAGTCGACGTCGATCCGCGTTTCCGGGGCACGCGATCGGCAGTACTGCACGATCGCGCGGATGTCCTCCCAATGGGGCGGCGTGGCTCGGTGGCCGCGGAGCAGCTCGGAGATCGTGCCCTGACTGCGGTTCAGGGCTCTGGACAGGTCGGCCTGTGAGACGCGGCACTCGCGAAGCAGCCGGCGAAGTCTCCCGTAGAACTCGGTGACCGAGTCCGAAGCCTGGTCAACCGCCAAGACGCCCCCTGTTCGGCCGTGTTCGGAGAACTTCCGGGTCAGCCTACGGAACGGCAGGTCAGCCGGTGCGAGCTTTCGAGTTCTTCGGCGCGGGGCCTTGGCGGCTGTCTCGTGAGCGAGCGTTCGGGGAGGCGCCGAACCGACGCGCCGTCAACCGCTACTCAGGAGGAGTCATGTCCTTGTCGCCCGCTCAGATCACCACCATGGTGTTCGCTGTCACCGTACTCGTGGTCCTCGTCGGAGTGGTGCTGCCCGCAGTGTGGTCCACTCGCCGCAGCCGCCGCGCCGCCGCCATGGCGGTGCTCGGTCGGCTAGTCACTTTGGTTCGCCGATCGTCGTGACCCGTGA
Source organism: Kitasatospora sp. NPDC004289 (assembly GCF_053602875.1). Classification (NCBI taxonomy): domain Bacteria; kingdom Bacillati; phylum Actinomycetota; class Actinomycetes; order Kitasatosporales; family Streptomycetaceae; genus Kitasatospora; species Kitasatospora sp. NPDC004289. Next base: position 6,037 of record NZ_JBSGEL010000043.1, read on the forward strand.
GCCGTTAGGTGTCGGAACCAGTACCCCCGTGGCGGCGGGGGCACCCGCTGGGGCTTAGATGTAACCCTCGCGCAGGGCGTGGGCGACGGCGTGGGCGCGGTTGCGGAGGTTGAGGCGGGTGGTCAGGCCGTGAAGGACGTTCTTGACGGTCCGTTCGGAGTAGGAGAGCTTCCCGGCGATCTCACCGGTGTCCCAGCCCTCGGCGATCAGCCGGAGGATGTCGGACTCGCGCTCGGAGATGCCGGGCGGGGCGTATCCGGGCAGGCCCTGGACGCTGCGCTGGAGCCGGCCCATCTGGGCGATCAGGCGGCCGAGCAGGTCACCGGGCAGGTCGCCCTCGCCGCGCGCGGCGGCCACCACGGCCTGCCCCAGCCGCTCCGCGGTGGCCTCGCGGCGCCGCAGGATGGCGGAGACGCCGCACTCGACGGCCTCCAGCAGGTCGGCCTCCCGGATCTGGTCCACCACCAGGACGACCCGGCTGCCGTCCCGGTGCACCAGCCGCCGCATGGTCCCGGTGACGGCGTTGTCCACGCTCTCCGCGACCACCACGGTGACGGTGCCGGGTCCGGCCTCGGAGACCACCTGGAGGTCGCCGCAGGCGCGCAGCTGACTGGCGGCGCCCGCGTAGGAGATGGGGTCGGTCGCATGGATCGCGACCTGGACCACGGCGGTGTGCCGCAGTGTCTCGTCGGCGAACTGGATCGTCACGGTGGCCTGCCTCATGCCTCGTCGGTGCCCTGACATGCGGGAACGGCTCAGCCCTCGCCCTCCCCGACTGCTCACATGCTCACCGCGGGCACCTCGGGGTGACCATCGTGGTCCACCACGAGATCCACGGGGTGAGACGAAGGTCACACCACGAAGTGGTCGTTCGGGGGGTCCGGGTCAGGGGGTGGACACGTGGAATGAGCAGGAGCGGTTGTGGGAGGGGAAGCGATGTACAGCGGTGGCACGGCCGCCGGGGTGCTGGGCCCGGCACAGGCCGGTCTGGTGGAACGTCAGGCCGTACTGGCCGAGGCGGCCCGGCTGGCCGACCTGGCCCGGCACGGGGCCGGCACCCTGCTGGTGCTCACCGGCCCGACCGGCATCGGACGCAGCGCCCTGCTGGACGCCGTCGCCGGCCCGGCCGTCTCCTGGGGCATGACGGTGCGCCGGGCGGCCTGCGCCCCCGACGAGACCGGCCACTCGTACGCGGTGGCCCGCCAACTCAGCGGATCCGGACCGGAGTTCGTCCCCGACGAGGAGGGCCGCACCCCCTGGGAGGTGCTCCGCGAGACCGCCGTACGGCGCCCGCTGCTGCTCCTGGTGGACGATGTCCAGCACGCCGACCCGGCCTCCGCCGACTGGCTGCGCCAGCTCGCCCGCCGGCTCCACCAGCTGCCCGTGCTGCTGGTGGTGACGGAGCGCCGGGACGCCGGGCGGGCGGACCGCAGGCCGCCGTTCGGCGCCGGCCTGCCCGCCGCCGTGCTGCAGACCCGCCGCCTCGCACCGCTCAGCCCGGCCGGCACCGCGGCCCTGCTCGCCGCACGGCTCGAACGCCCGGTGCCGGACCGCCTGGTCCAGGAGTGCCACCGGGCCACCGCCGGACTGCCGCTGCTGCTCACCGCCCTCACCTGCCCGGACGGCCGCCCGGTCGGCGACGGACTCGGCCCGGTGCCGACCGGCGCCTTCCGCGAGGCGGTCGGCCACTGGCTGGAGCGCGTCGGCGAGCCGGCCGCCACCGCGGCCCGCACCCTCGCCCAGCTCAGCGGTACCCGCACCGGCTCGGTCGGCCTGGCCGACCTGGTCGCCGCCCAGTCGGGCCGCACCGGCCGACCGGACCGCTCGCAGCACCCCGAGTACCCCGGGCACCCCGAGTACGCCGGGCACGCCGGGCCGTCCGAGGGCCCCGACCTCTCCGGCTGGCTCCCGGACTGGCTGCACGGCCTGCAGGCCGTCGGCCTGCTGCGCCCCGGCCGCGGCGGCGCGCTGCCGGAGTTCGCCCACCCGTGGCTGGCCACCGCCCTGCTCGCCGGCTGGAGCGACCAGCGCCGGGCCGAACTGCACCGGGGCGTCGCCACCCTGCTCTACGGCCGCGGCGCGCCGGACGACCTGGTCGCCGAACAGCTGCTGCACACCGAGGTGTGCGGCGCCGAGTGGGCCGCCGACGTGCTGATCGGCACCGCCCGGCAGACCCAGCGCGACGGCGACCGCGAGTACGCGGTGCGGCTGCTGCGGCGCGCGCTGCGGGAGCCGCTCAGCCAGTGCCGCCGGGGCTCCGTCCTGGTCGAACTCGGCTGCCTGGAGGTGGCTCTGGGGCCGCCGGAGTCCGTCAACGGCACCCGCCACCTGGCCGAGGCGGTCCGGCTGCACCGCTCCGACGAGGCGGTCTTCGAGGCCGCCAACGCACTGGGCGTGGCGCTGGCCGGCCGCGGCGAGACCGCCGCCGCCCTGGACGTGCTGGAGGACCTGGCCGAGCGCTTCGCCGACCGCTCCGACCTGGCCCACGCCGTGCACGCCGCCACCGCGATGATCGCCTCCCACGACGGCGAGAGCTGGCTCCAGGTGGTGGACGGCGTGCGCCGGATCGAGGCCCGCTCGGCCACCGGCGTGGCCCCGGCCGCCTACAGCCTGCTGACCGAGTTCGACGCCACCAGCGGACGGCTCTCGGCCACCGAGGTCTCCCGCCGGGTGGTCGAGTTGACCGCCCAGCCGATGGACAGCTTCTCCGCCAGCTACCTCACCGCCTCCGCCGCCACCCTGGCCCAGTGGGCCGACCGGCTGGACCTGGCGGACCGGCTGGTCGCCGAGGGCCTCACCGCGCACCGGGGCGCCAAGCTCCACCCGGCCTACCAGTGCCTGCTCAGCGTGCGGGCCGAGAGCCGGATGATGCGCGGTCAGTTCTCCCTGATGCTGCAGGAGCTGGCCGCCGCCTCCGACCAGCGCGGCGTGCTCAGCCTGGGCAACGCCCACCTCACCTCCCAGGCCGTGCTCGCCCTCTGCGAGACCGGGCACCCGGTGCAGGCCCGGCAGCTGATCGCGGCCGGCTTCGAGGACAGCCCGCCGGGCGGCCCCTCCTCCTGGGAGCTGAACGAACTCGTCTACGCCCGCGGTCTGCTGCGGCTCGCCGACGGACGGGCCGAGGAGGCACTGGCCGACCTGCTGGACTGCGGGCGCCGCCAGCTGGAGCGCCAGGTGCTGAGCCCGATCGTCACCCCCTGGCGCTCGGCCGCCGCCGACTGCCACCTGATGCTCGGTCAGGTCGGCCCGGCGGCCGAACTCGCCGCCGAGGAGCTCCGCCTGGCCCGCGTCTGGGACACCCCGCGGACCGTCGGCCGGGCCCTGCGGGTGCTCGGCGCCGCCACCGGCGGACGGCAGGGGCTGGCCACCGTCCAGGAGTCGGTGCGGCTGCTGCGCGCGGACGGGCTGGACGTCGAGCTGATCCCCGCGCTGACCACCCTCGGCGGGCTGCTCGGCGGCAGCGGGCAGCGCGCGGCTGCCCGGGAGGCCCTGCGGGAGGCGGTCAGCAGGGCAGAACGGATCGGCGCGGTCCGGCTGCGCGCCGTCGCCGCCGACCTGCTGCTGGCCTCCGGGGCACGGACCGACCGGCAGCGGCAGACCGGCGCGGGCGCCCTGACCGCCGGTGAGCAGCGGGTCTGCCGACTGGCGGCGGAGGGCAACTCCAACCCGGAGATCGCCGAGCTGCTGCACCTGGCGCTGCGCACGGTGGAGACCCACCTGACCAACAGCTTCCGGAAGTTGGGCATCAAGCGGCGGGCCGAGCTGGCGGGAGTGCTGGAGCAGCCGCAGGAGTGACCGCAGGCGCGGGTGCAGACGGGTGCGCAGGCGGGCACGGCGCCGTCCGGGGGAGGTGGCCGTCGGCACCGGCGGATGCGGTGGGGCGGCGGTCACCTGGGGCGGTCCTCTCCGGTCTGCTGGTGAGGCCAAGCCTGCCTGCAGTGACGGGAGTGACACCAGGGCCGGACGGTCACCGGCGAGGGACGACCCGGGGTGTCCGCAAGGGCAACCCGGCGGTAACCTCGCCCCGGTGGCCCGGAGCGGCGGGCGGGTGGGCGGCCTCAGAGGAGACCGGCGAGCCGCTCCAGCTCGGCCTTGAGGGCTGCCGTCGGGTCGACCCCGCCGGGGACCAGCGTCTCCCAGCTGCGGGCCCGCACGTAGCCGTCGAGCGCGAGCGGCAGCTCCCGGAGGAGCAGCTGCCGTGCCGGCCCGGCCTCCGCCCTCGCCAGCGCCGCGAACAGCCCCTCCGCGTCCACCGAGGACGGCAGCCCGACGGCCGCCGCCCGCTCCCGCAGCACCGCCAGCTCCGCCCGGAGCTCGGAGGGCAGCGCCTTGGGCCGTGGCGGTTTCGGCACGGGCCGCGGCACCGGCGTCGGCCCGACCGCCCCGCCCGCGGGCCCGGGCGCGGCCTCCACCTCGGGCGCGCCACCGCCCTCCTGACGGTCCCACGGCCACCGCCGGGGGGCGAGCAGCGCGCCCGCCCCGTACAGCCCTGCGACGACGGCGGGCCACCACGGCCCGGCCGCCCCCGCGAAGTACAGCGCCAGGCCCCCGGTGCCCGCCGCGCACCCGATCAGGTTGCGCGGCGACTCCAGGTACCCCAGCAGCCGGTCACTGATACCCACGGATCTCCTCGAACGCCCCGTCCAGCGAGCCCCGCCCGTCGAACAGCTTCCCGCCCGTCAGGTCGGCGATGCCCTGGAGCTGCCCGGTCGCCGCGTCGCCGAACAGGATCGGGAAGACCGGCACCGCCCGCGCCGCCCCGGACAACCCCCCGTACCAGGCGCGGAACTCCTGGTCCTTGAGCCCCTCGTTGCTCTCCCCGTCCGTCATCACCACGATCGAGGTGAAGCGGTCGTCGTTGCTCTCGGCCCGCTGACGGGCCACCAGCTCGAAGGCCTCCTTCAGGCTGCTGTACACCGCCGTGCCGCCGTCCGCGGTCAGGCCCTGGACCTCCTGCTGGATGCGGGCCAGCTCCGCCTCCGGCGGCCCGGCCGGGATCCGGTAGGTCCGCTCCGACTTCACCACCGAGGCGAACTCGACCACCGTCACCTCCTCGCGCTGGCGGAACCGCCGCTGTCCGCGCGGGTCCTGGGCCCCCGTCAGCCGGGCCATCGCGGCCTTCAGCGACTCCAGCCGGGCCCCCTTCATCGAGCCCGAGGTGTCCAGCACGTACACCGTCCGGGACGGGCGGCGCAGTTCGTTCTGGTACGCCGTCAGCAGTCCGTCCGCCACCGCCCGGGTGCCCGGGAACGGCAGCTCCCGGCGCCGGTCGGCGGGCAGACCGGCGGCCGGCGCCACCCCGGTGGCCACCGGGCGGCGCAGGGTCTCCTCGGTCATCCGCTGCTGCGCCTTGGGGTCGAGCAGGTAGCGGCCGAGGCGCTGGAAGGAGTCCTGCGCGGGCTTGCCGGCCGAGGCCAGCAGGCTGAGCGGGTAGTCGGCCGAGACCACCCCGTCCACCGGCCGGACCACGGTGAGCCGGTCCTCGGCGGGCAGGGTGCGGTTCATCGAGAGCAGCACCGACTCGTAGTTGACCAGGGCGCCGACCTTGGTCTCGTTCTGCTTGGCGGCCTTCTGGTAGGCCTCCGCCAGCCAGCCCGAGGAGCCCGAGGTCAGCTTCTGTCCGCTGAAGAACTGCTTCAACTGCGGTGCGGCCTTGGCCACGTCGGCGTCGGTGAGGGCCGAGCCGGCCCCCGAGAAGGCCGAGGCCAGCGCGACCAGCGCGGAGAAGCCGGAGTTGGAGCGGGACGGGTCGGCCATGCCGTAGCTGAGCTTGCCCGCCACCGCCGCCTCGCCGATCTTCCCCCAGGTGACCTGCGAGCCGTCGCCCCAGCCCAGCTCGCTCAGCATGGTGGACCGCACCCCGACCGCCACCGGCGTGCTCATCACCGGCGTCTCGGAGAGCAGCTTGCCCTTGCCCGCCTCGTCCAGCCGCAGGTAGTGGTTGGACGGGAACCAGACCGCGTCGTACTTGCCGTCCGCCTGCCCCGAGGCCACCGTGTCGGCCCCGTCCAGCGAACCGGTCCAGGTGAACTGCACCGTGACCCCGGTCGCCGCCTTGGCGTCCGCCAACACGGCCGCCATGTCCTGGAGTTCACTCCCCGCCAGGACCCGGAGCACGCCGTCCTTCGGCTGCGCCGTCCCGCCGCCGTCCCCGCCCTCGCTCGTGCAGCCCGTCCCGGCCAGCGCCAGCGCCAGCACGGCGGGTGCGATCCGTCGCAGCACTCCGTCCCCCCTCATCCCCTGCCTCACTTCCCCTTGGCGGCGTCGACCAGCTGGGCCAGCACCTCGACCGTCGGCGGCTGGGCCTGCACGATCCCGGCCTCGGACAGCCCCGGCACGAAGGCCGTGGTCGGGTTCGGTTCCTTGAGCGCCCGGGCGAACGCCCCGGGGTCGGCCTGCGGGCGGAAGCCGTGCAGCGCCGCCAGGTTGATCAATTTCGGGTCGTCCCGCAGCAGTTCGGCGATCTTCTGCCCGTCCGGCGTCAAGGCGACCGCCGTGTGGTCACTCGAAACGGTGGTGTCCGGGTAGAGCACCACCAGGTCCTTCACCGTGGTCCCGTGCGCCACCAGCGAGGCCACCTGGGACTCGTAGGTCAGCACCAGGGGATTGCCGACCCCGCTCAGGAAGTCCTTGAACGGGCCGTCCGAACTGGTCTTCTGGTCACCCTGCTTGGCCGTCAGCTTGCGCAGCAGCGGGGCGACGGCCTGCACCCCGGCGGCGTCGGAGACCACCCGGTTGCCGTTCTTCACGTAGGCGGCCGCGGCCAGGTAGAGCGCCCCCGAGGAGGAGGTGGCCGGGTCGGTGCTGGTCACGTAGAGGTCGCCGGCCAGCTCCGGGATGACCTGCGGCTCCTTGATCTTGTCCCATCGGACGTCGTTGCCCACGGCCTCCAGGTACTTGGCCATGTCCAACTTCCAGGCCTGGTTGTCCTTGTGGGTGGCGTAGCCCTTGTCGACCAGCAGGGCGGCCACGTTCGGACGCGCGATCACCACCAGCGGCGAGTAGAACGGCCGGACCGGCTCGGTGGTGATGCCGCGCTTCTTGGCCACCTCCTCGGCCGGCCCCCGGCTGGCCGGGAAGACCATTCCGTAGCCGTCCAGCTTCGCGTTCGCCATCGACCAGGAGCCGATGGTCTGGCTCTTCACCTCGAACCCCTTGGCCCGGAACTCGGCGGCCACTTCGGGGTCGTTGAAGAACTCCGCCTTCTCCGAACCGATCAGGATCCGCACTTCGGCGAGCCCCGGTCCGGATTCCGGACGGAGCAGCGCGAATGCCACCCCGCCCAGCAGCACCAGCGCCGCAAGTACGCCGATGACTCGTCCTCTCATCGTCAACCCTTCCCCCACCAGCGGCACTTCAGGACCTTGAGATTCCCGCCAGGTCGGGAGCGGCACCCGAACCGAGGGTGAACCGGGAGTGAACAAGCCTTCACGGAACCGCATCGGTTCCGGTACGTCAGCACCAACTCGGCCTCACGGTCCGAGAACTAACGATGTGTCACGTCGTTCACCGAATCGTTCGACAACCGCCATGGTGAGGTCGGCCGGAACGGCAAAGTTACGTGCCGGTAATGTTTAGGCTCTCAGCCATGCGCCGAGCAAAAATCGTCTGCACCCTCGGGCCTGCCGCCGACTCGTACGAGCAGATCAAGGCCCTGGTCGACGCCGGTATGGACGTCGCCCGCTTCAATCTCAGCCACGGCTCCCAATCGGAACACGAGGAGCGCTACCGCCGGGTCCGCAAGGCCTCCGAGGAGACCGGCCGCAGCGTCGGGGTCCTGGTCGACCTCCAGGGTCCGAAGATCCGACTGGGCACCTTCGCCGAAGGTCCCGTACTCCTCGAACGCGGTGACGAGTTCACCATCTCCGTCGAGGAGGGCGTGGTCGGCGACCGCGACACCTGTGGCACCACCTACGACGGGCTGGCCGACGACGTCCGGCCCGGTGAACGCATCCTGGTCGACGACGGCCGGGTCTGCCTGGAGGTCGCCGAGGTCGCCGGCCCCCGGGTCCGCTGCACCGTCCTGGAGGGCGGGCTGATCTCCGACCACAAGGGACTCAACCTCCCCGGCATCGCCGTCTCGGTCCCCGCGCTCAGCGACAAGGACGTCGCCGACCTGCGCTGGGCCCTGCGGACCGGTGCCGACCTCATCGCCCTCTCGTTCGTGCGAAGCGGGGCCGATGCGGAGGACGTCCGCCGGATCATGGCGGAGGAGGGCCGGTCGGTGCCCGTCCTCGCCAAGATCGAGAAGCCGCAGGCGGTGGAGAACCTCGAGTCCATCGTCGACGCCTTCGACGGCATCATGGTCGCCCGCGGCGACCTCGGGGTCGAAATGCCCCTGGAGGACGTGCCGTTGGTGCAGAAGCGGGCCGTCAAGCTCGCCAAGCGCAACGCCAAGCCGGTCATCGTCGCCACCCAGATGCTGGACTCGATGATCAACGCCTCCCGGCCCACCCGGGCCGAGGCCTCCGACGTGGCCAACGCCGTCCTGGACGGCACCGACGCGGTGATGCTCTCCGGCGAGACCTCCGTCGGCAAGTACCCCGTCGAGACCGTCCGCACCATGGCCCGCATCATCAGCGCCGTCGAGGACGACGTCCTCGCGGCCGGCCTGCCGCCGCTGACCGACTCCAACAAGCCGCGCACCCAGGGCGGCGCCGTCGCCCGCGCGGCGGCCGAGATCGGCGACTTCCTGGGCGCCAAGTACCTGATCGCCTTCACCCAGTCCGGCGACACCGCGCGCCGCCTCACCCGCTACCGCTCACCGATCCCGGTGCTGGCCTTCACCTACGAGCCGGCCGTCCAGGGCCAGCTCGCCCTCACCTGGGGTGCCGAAACCTTCCTGGGCCCGTTCGCGGCCACCACCGACGAGATGGTCGCCCAGGTGGACGCCGCACTGCTCTCCCTGGGCCACTGCCAGAAGGGTGACATCGTGGTCATCACGGCGGGCTCCCCGCCCGGCCTGGCCGGCTCCACCAACCTCGTCCGCGTCCACCACGTGGGTGAACTCGACAACTGACCCGACGTCCGAAAAGGGCGGGGCGCGGCCATCGGGCCGCGCCCCGCCCTCAGCTGTGCCGGGTGCGGGATTCGAACCCGCAAGCCCTTTCGGGCAGATGTGTTTGAGACATCCGTGTATGCCGTTCCACCAACCCGGCGGGGGTGAGCGCTCAGAAGGATACCCTGTGCGCGCCTTCTGGTGCAGCTAGGTAGGCTCGTCCATGCAGCACCCCGCCGGAACGAGGAGCCCCGTGAGCACCGCCGACGAGCAGGCACAGCCGCTTGACACCGACTCGCCCCAGATCACCCGCATCGTCATCGCCGAGGACGAGGCGCTGATCCGCCTCGACCTGAAGGAGATGCTCGAGGAGGAGGGCTACACCGTCGTCGGTGAGGCCGGGGACGGCGCCACCGCCGTGAAGCTGGTCGAGGAGTTGAGGCCCGACCTGGCCATCCTGGACGTCAAGATGCCGGTGCTGGACGGGCTCTCGGCGGCCGAGCAGATCCACGAGGCGCACCTGGCGCCGGTGCTGATGCTGACCGCGTTCTCGCAGCGCGAGCTGGTGGACCGGGCCCGCGACGCCGGGGCGATGGCCTACATCGTGAAGCCGTTCAGCAAGAGCGACCTGGTCCCCGCGATCGAGATGGCGGTCTCCCGCTACACCGAGATGCGCACGCTGGAGGAGGAGATCGCCGACCTCACCCAGCGCCTGGAGACCCGGAAGCTGGTGGACCGCGCCAAGAGCGTCCTGCAGACCAAGTTCGGTCTGACCGAGCCCGCCGCCTTCCGCTGGATCCAGAAGACCTCGATGGACCGCCGGATGACCATGGCCGCCGTCGCGGAGGCCGTGATCGAGGAGGGCCACGCCCAGGACAAGAAGAAGGCCGAGGCGGCCGAGGCCTGAGCCCCGGCCCGGCCCCGCGGCAAGCGCGGCGAAGGCCCGCCCCTCCGAGGAGGGGCGGGCCTTCGCCGTGACGGGGGGTCAGTCCTCGCCGAGGTAGGCCTTGCGGACCTCGTCGTTGCCCAGCAGCTCGCGGCCGCTGCCGGTGAGGACGATCTTGCCGATCTCCATCACGTAGCCCCGGTCGGAGAGCGAGAGCGCGGCCTGCGCGTTCTGCTCCACCAGCAGGATGGTGGTGCCGGCCGCCTTGAGCTCGACGATGGTGGCCATGATCTTCTGCATCATCAGCGGGGACAGGCCCATGGAGGGCTCGTCCAGCATCAGCAGCTTCGGACGGGACATCAGGGCGCGCCCCATGGCGAGCATCTGCTGCTCGCCGCCGGAGAGCGTTCCGGCCGCCTGCTTGCGGCGCTCGCCGAGGATCGGGAAGAGCGTGTAGGCGCGCTCCACGTCCTCGGCGATGCCGGCGGTGTCCTTGCGGAGGAAGGCACCGAGGAGGAGGTTCTCCTCGATGGTCATCCGCGGGAAGATGTGCCGGCCCTCGGGGGAGTGGGCCAGTCCGAGCGCGACGATCTTGTGCGCGGGGACGGAGCCCAGCGGCTGCCCGTCGAAGGTGATGGTCCCGCCGGTCGGCTTGAGCAGGCCGGAGAGGGTGCGCAGGGTGGTGGTCTTGCCGGCGCCGTTGGTGCCGATCAGGGTGGTGACCTCGCCCTGGTTCGCGGTGAAGCTGATGCCCTTGACGGCCTCGATCTTGCCGTAGGCGACGCGGAGGTCCTGGACCTCGAGCAGCGCGGTCATTCGGCGTCTCCCGCCTGCGAGTCGGTGCCGGTGGTGCTGGTGGAACCAGTGGTGTCGGTGGCGGTCTCCAGGGGTGCGCCGAGGTAGGCCGTGATGACCCGCTCGTCGCCCTGGACGGTCTCCTTGTCGCCCTCGACGATCTTCTGACCCTGCACCAGGACGGCCGTCCGGTCGCAGAGGTTGAAGATGAACTTCATGTCGTGCTCGATCACCAGGATCGCGATCCCGAGGTCGCGGATGGCGAACACCAACTCCTCGGCGGCGTTGGTCTCCTGGGGGTTCATGCCGGCGGTCGGTTCGTCCAGCAGCAGCAGGCCGGGGTCGCTGGCCAGCGCGCGGGCGATCTCCAGCTTGCGCTGCTCGCCGTAGGGCAGGTTGCGGGCCAGGTGGTCGGCCTTGGCCGCCAGGCCGGTGAACTCCAGGAGCTCCATGGCCCGTTGGCGGCTGGCCGCCTCGGCCCGGTGGTAGCCGGGGCCGCGCAGGATGGCCGAGAACAGGCCCTCCTTGGTGCGGCTGTGCCGGCCGACCAGGACGTTCTCCAGCACGGTCATGTTGGCGAACAGCCGGATGTTCTGGAAGGTGCGGGCGATGCCGGCCTGGGTCACCAGGTGCGGCTTGGGCGGCAGCACGGTGCCCTTGTAGCTGACGGTGCCCTCGGTCGGGACGTACAGGCCGGTCAGGCAGTTGAAGAAGGTGGTCTTGCCGGCGCCGTTGGGGCCGATCAGACCGACGATCTCACCCGCGTTGACGGTGAGGTCCACGTTGTTGACGGCGGTGAGGCCGCCGAACTTCATGGTGACGCCGCGGGCGTCCAGCACCGTCTCGGTCGTGGTGGTGGTGCTCATCTGGGTGTTCACGCCCCTGCCTTGGTGAGGACGGTGTCGCCGGGCGTGGCCTGGGCGGGGATGTCGGCGCTCTCGTACTCCAGCTGCTGGCGGCGTCCGGCGACCAGGCCGGCCGGGCGCAGGCGCATCAGCAGGATCAGGGCGACGCCGAAGGCCAGCAGCTGGTAGTCCTTCAGGAACTCCAGCTTGGCCGGGATCAGGTAGAGCAGGCTGGCGCCGAGCAGCGGGCCGCTGATGGTGCCCATGCCGCCGAGGATGACGGCGGCGAGCAGGAAGGCCGAGTTCGGCGGGACGGGCCCGGCGAAGACGTAGACCTCGGGGGTCACGGCGCTCTGCACGTGGGCCTGGACGGCGCCGGCCATGCCGGCCAGGGTGGCGCCGAGCGCGAAGGCGATCAGCTTGACCCGGAAGCCGTTGATGCCCATGGCCTCGGCGGCGGTCTCGTCCTCGCGGATGGCGACCCAGGAGCGGCCGATCCGGGAGTCGGAGACCCGGCTGAAGACCAGCACCACGATCGCGGTGACGGCCAGCATCAGCAGCAGGTAGTTGGAGAACTTGCCGACCTCGAGTCCGAACAGGTCGTGCGGCTGGCCGAAGTCGAAGCCCAGGATGTTGACCTGGGGGATCGCGCCGATGCCGTTCGGGCCGTTGGTGATGCTCGGGCCGGAGGTGCCGTCCATGTTGTTCATGGCGATCCGGAAGATCTCGCCGAAGCCCAGCGTGACGATGGCGAGGTAGTCGCCGCGCAGCCGCAGGGTCGGGGCGCCGATCAGCACGCCGAAGACCAGGGCGGCGACCGCGCCGATCAGCACGGCCAGCGGGAACGGCGCCTGCCAGCCCCGGAAGACCGAGAACTGCGAGCCGGAGACCAGGGCGGCGGCGTAGGCGCCGACGCCGAGGAAGGCGACGTAGCCGAGGTCGAGCAGACCGGTGAGGCCGACCACGACGTTCAGGCCGAGCGCCACCGTGGCGAAGACCAGGATGTTGACCCCGACCAGGATGTAGAGCTCGCTGGACTGGGTGAACGGGAAGGCGGCCGCGGCGGCGAAGGCCCCGGCGGTGGTGACCGCGCGGTGGCGGGCCGTCAGGTCGCTGAAGCGGCGCAGCAGTCCGGCCTGGGCCAGCGCGATCGCGCTGGGCACCACGGCGAACAGGTAGCTGGAGAACAGCTCCTTCTCGGCGCCGATGCCGAAGGCGAACAGCACCAGGCCGACCGCGAAGACGGCGACGATCACCAGGACCTCGGCCCAGGAGCTCAGCGGCTTGGGGGCGCTGACGGGGCGTCGGTCCTCCGGCAGCGCGAAGGCGGCCAGGGTGAGCAGCGAGCCGACGGCGAGCACCCAGCCGCCGGGCTCCAGGTTGGCCAGCCCGCCGAGCTGGTAGGAGATCATCGTGACCGAGAGCCAGGAGCTCAGTACGGCGCCCAGGGCGAGCAGCCGCAGCGGCCAGGCGGAGCCGGCCGGGACGAGCCACTGCAGGCCGCGCACGCCGTAGGAGGCGAGCACGAAGAGCAGCGTCACCAGGCCGGAGCCGAGGGCGACCCACTGCAGGCCGGCCGGGGAGAAGTCGTACGTGAGGTCGCCGGGGAACTCGTCGGTCCAGGTCCAGGCGAGCATGGACGAGGCGGCGGTGAGCACGGCGCCGGCGGCCGTGACGGCGCGGGCGACGGGAGCGGGGAGGAAGGTGGTGGTCATCGCGGCCTCACGCCCGGTCTGCGACGCGCTCGCCCAGCAGACCTTGTGGTCTCACCAGGAGCACGACGATGAGGAGTACGAACGCCCAGACGTTGGCCCAGCTGGCACCGCCGAGCTGGTCGAGGCCGGGGACGTGCTGGATGTAGGCGGTGGCCAGCGACTCGGCGACGCCGAGCACCAGGCCGCCGAGCATGGCGCCGTAGATGTTGCCGATGCCGCCGAGCACGGCGGCGGTGAAGGCCTTGAGTCCGGCGATGAAGCCCATGGTGAACTCGACCTGGCCGTACCGGAGTCCGTGCGCGACCGCGGCGATGGCGGCGAACGCGGCACCGATCGCGAAGGCGACCACGATGATCCGGTCGGTGTTGATGCCCATCAGCTTGGCGGTGTCCGGGTCCTGCGAGGTGGCCTGCATGGCGCGGCCGGTGCGGGTCATCCGGACGAAGGCGCCCAGGATGATCATGCAGAGCGGGGCGGCGACCAGCAGGAAGAGGTCGTTGCGCTGCAGGGTGAAGGCACCGAGGTCGATCGCGTCGCCCTGGAAGTGCGGGAAGGTGCGGGCCTTCTTGGCGTCGGGGTAGAAGCGCCAGACCACCTGCTGGAGGGTGATCGAGAGGCCGATCGCGGTGATCAGCGGGGCGAGCCGGGGTGCGGTGCGCAGCGGCCGGTACGCCAGGCGCTCGGCGCCGGTCGCGACCAGGACGGAGACGATCACGCCGCCGACGATCATCAGGGGCAGGGCCAGCCAGAGCGAGGTGCCGGACGGCAGGAGCAGGTATGCGGTCAGCGCGCCGAAGCCGCCGACCATGAAGATCTCGCCGTGGGCGAAGTTGATCAGCTGGACGATGCCGTAGACCATCGTGTAGCCGACGGCGATCAGGCCGTACATCAGCCCGAGCATCAGGCCGTTGGCCAGGTTTTGCGGCAGTTCGTGCACCGCAGGCCTCCGTGGTGTGGGGTATGGGACGGGCGGGGGTGCTGTTGGCGCCCCCGCCCGGGTGCTGCATGGTGTGACTCTGGTGACCCGGCGTCAGAAGCCGGACCGGTTCAGCCGGTTCAGCCGGTGTAGGTGCCGCTCTTCACGGCGGCCCACTTGCCGTCCTTGACCTGGTAGACGGTCAGCTGCTTGTTGGTGGTGTCGCCGTACTGGTCGAAGGAGACCTTGCCGGTGGCGCCCTCGAAGGAGACCTTGCCGAGCGCGTCGATCACCTTGGCGCGGGCGTCGGACGGGAGCTTGCCGCCGTTGGCCGCGACCACGGCCTTGACGGCCTCGACGATCGACCAGGCGGCGTCGTAGGAGTAGCCGCCGTAGGCCGCGTACGGCTCCGGGTAGCCGGCGGCCTTGTAGCCGTCGATGAAGTCCTTGGCGGAGCTCAGCTGCTCGACCGGGGCGCCGACCGAGGTGGCGAGGTCGTTCTCGGCCTGGCCGTTGGCGAGCTTGATGAACTCGTCGTCGTAGAGGCCGTCACCGCCGAAGACCGGGACGGTGGCGCCGGCCTTCTTGATCTGGCCGCTGAGCGGGCCGCCCTCGGGGTACTCGCCGCCGTAGTAGACCGAGTCCGCGCCGGAGGACTTGACCTTGGTCGCGACCGCGGAGAAGTCCTTGTCGTCGGGGTTGATGTGCTCGGTGCCGACGACCTGGCCGCCCAGCTTCTTGAACTCCTCCAGGAAGATGTTCGCGAGGCCGGCGCCGTAGGTCTTCTTGTCGTCGATGACGAAGACCTTGGTCTTCTTGGCGTCGTTGTAGAGGTACTGCGCGGCGAACTTGCCCTGCACCACGTCGGTGGTGGCGGTGCGGAAGTACGAGGCGTACATGCGCTTGAAGCTCTGCTTGCCCCAGTCCGCGCCGAGGGACAGCTGCGGGTTGGTGTTGGCGGGGGAGACCTGGGCCAGCTTGGCGTCGTTGAAGACGCTCTGCATGGTCAGCGAGACACCGGAGTTGAGCGGGCCGACGACGCCGAGGACGTCCTTGTTGCCGACCAGCTTGGTGGCGTTCTGCTGGCCCGAGGACGGGTTGGCCTGGTCGTCCAGGGCCTCCAGCTCGAAGGTCACGCCGGGGACGGTCTTGTCCTTGTTGGCCTTCTTCACCGCGAGGTCGGCGGAGTTCTTGATGCCGAGGCCGAGGGCGGAGAGCTTGCCGGTCAGGGGCGCGTCGACACCGATGACGACCTTGACGCTGCCGCCGGCGGCGCCTTCTTCGGCCTTCTTCTCACCGCGCGAGCCGCAGGCGGAGACCGTGAGCGCTCCGGCGACCGCGATGCTCACGACAAGCAGTGAACGATTACGCACGAGGGTTCCCTTTCTGAGGAAAAGCACCGGGCCGGATGTGACGGGGTGCTCGTCGCGCGCTGGGGCCAGGCCCGATTGTGTGGCGCGGTGACTGGCCGTGACTCTAGAGCGCATTTCGCGGCTCGGGCAGGGGTGCGGACAGGCTGTGATTCTCTTGTTATGAGGACACGGCGGATTAATCTCACATGGTGGTCGTTCGCCCACTGTTCCCGGGTCCTTGACAGGAGCTTGACCCGTCCGTGGACCTGAATTGCCGCCAGAAATGCAGGTGGTCGGCGATCCGTCCGGTTATCGGACGCCGCCGTCCGGAGAGACGGTTTCGGCCGGAGCCGTCCGGATATCGGAACTTCGGCAGGCCGATTCGAGCCAGTGGGCCAGTGATTCGGAGTAAACCGCCCCCGGGATCTGACTCACCGTCTGGATTGCGCGGGTGTTACGCAGCGTTACATCGATGTAGGGCAGTCCCACTCCGATGGGTACGGTCGAACAGTCCGTCAGGTCGTACTCGAGCCGCAGGAGCAGCGGCCGTCCGGCCGCCGCGGTGAGCGGCAGTCCGCCCCGCACCGCGAGGCTGATCCCCGGGTACGGCTGGCCCACCGCCAGCAGGTCCACCGGGGCGTCCCCCTCCACCCGGAGCTCGGCCGACACCAGCAGGTGCCTGCCCTCGGCCCGCCCCTCGGCCGTCACCGTCAGCCTGGCCACCTGGGCCGGGTACGGGACCGGCGGCGGCGCGGCCCGGGCGGGCGGGTCGCGCTCCAGCGCGCGGAAGACCAGCAGGGCGACGACGGCGACCGCGAGGGCCAGGAGCGCGTACCGCCGCCGGAGCCCCAACTCCCGCTGCGCGCGCGCCAGTCGGCCGGTCGGACCGCCCTCGGTCCGCACCGTGCCGTCCCCGGCCTCCAACGGCCCGAGCCCGTCCCCGGACATGCCAGCGCCCCCTCGTCCGGCAGCTTCCTGCCCGGTGCGGACAGGTGCCAAACAAGGGGGCGTGGGGGGCGCGCGGGAAGAGCGCGCGGACGTGCGGGGGCTCGTGCGGTCAGAGGTCGCGGAGCATGCAGGTCAGCCGGCAGCTGGTGATCCGCTTGCCGGTGTCGTCCGTGATGGCGATCTCGTAGGTGGCCGCGGTCCGTCCCTTGAACACCGCGGTGGCCACGCCCGTCACCAACCCCGAGGTGGCGGACCGGTGGTGAGTCGCGTTCAGGTCCACCCCGACCGCGTACCGGCCGGGGCCGGCGTGCAGCATCGCGCCGATCGAGCCCAGCGTCTCGGCCAGCGCCGCCGAGGCCCCGCCGTGCAGCAGCCCGTACGGCTGCTGGTTGCCCTCCACCGGCATGGTGCCGACCACCCGGTCCGCGCTGGCCTCCACCACCTTGATCCCCAGCCGGTCGCCGAGGTGGCCGCCGCTGAAGGTGGAGGGGTCGACGCCCAGCTTGGCGAAGTGGTCGAGCACGTCCTGCGGGACGTTCAGGATCGGGGCCGCGTCGGTCATGGTGCTCCTGCCGTTCGAGGGTCACTTTCGAGGGTCACCGCGAGATCACGTCGTGGTGCTCCCGTGATCGTACGACCGCCCGCTCGCGGCGACACGGGGATGTCCCCGCCGGGCCATAGGATCGGTCAGTGGCAGAGCAATCGGCAGGAACGGACGTGGACGTGGCTACGCAGAGTACGGACAAGGCAGCGGCGAGCCCCGGGGAGCGTCCCCGGCTGATGCTGCTCGACGGGCACTCCATGGCCTACCGGGCCTGGTTCGCGCTGCCCGCGGAGAACTTCTCCACCGTCACCGGCCAGACCACCAACGCGATCTACGGCTTCGCCTCGATGCTCGCCAACACGGTGCGGGACGAGCGGCCGACCCACCTCGCGGTCGCCTTCGACCTCTCCCGGAAGACCTTCCGCTCCGAGGAGTTCCCCGACTACAAGGCGAACCGGGCCAAGACGCCGGACGAGTTCAAGAGCCAGATCGGCCTGATCCACGAGCTGCTCGACGCGATGCACGTCTCCCGGATGTCCGTCGAGGGCTTCGAGGCCGACGACATCATCGCCACCCTGGCCACCGCCGCCGAGGCGGCCGGCTACGACGTGCTGATCGTCACCGGGGACCGCGACTCGCTGCAGCTGGTCACCGAGCACGTCACCGTGCTCTACCCGACCAAGGGCGTCTCGGAGTTGACCCGCTACACCCCGGAGAAGGTCGCCGAGAAGTACGGCGTGACGCCGAGTCAGTACCCCGACCTGGCCGCCCTGCGCGGCGACCCGTCGGACAACCTGCCCGGCATCCCCGGCGTCGGCGAGAAGACCGCCGCGAAGTGGGTCAACCTCTACGGCTCCTTCGACGAGTTGGTCGCCCGGGCCGACGAGGTCAAGGGCAAGATCGGCGAGAAGCTCCGCGAGCACCTCGACTCGGTCAAGCGCAACCGGGTGCTCACCGAGCTGGTCCGCACCGTCGAACTCCCGCTCGCCGTCGACGACTTGGCGCGCCAGGCGTTCGACCGCGAGGCGGTCGGCCAGCTGCTGGAGTCGCTGGAGTTCCGCAACCCCAACTTCCGCGAGCGGGTCTACGCCCTCGACCCGGCCCCCGCCGACGAGGCCGAGGCGGCCCCCGCCCCCGGCATCGCCGTCGAGGGCACCCTGCTCACCGAGGAGGGCGCGCTCGCCGCCTGGCTGGCCGAGCACGCGGCCGGCACCGTCGCGGTCGCCGCCCTCTACCAGTGGGCCCTCGGCTCCGGCGAGGTCGAGCAGATCGCCCTGGCCACCGGCGAGACCGCCGCCTGGTTCGACCCGGCCGAGCTCGCCGAGGCCGACGAGCGCGCCCTCGCCGCCTGGCTGGCCGACCCGGCCCGCCCGAAGGCCCTGCACATCGCCAAGCAGGTGATGCGCGCCTTCGCCGAGCGCGGCTGGCGGATCGAGGGCGTGGTCGCCGACACCGCGCTCGCCGCCTACCTCGACAAGCCGGGCCGGCGCACCTTCACCCTCGACGTGCTCGCCGAGGAGTACCTGGCCCGCTCGCTGGCCCCCGCCGAGGTGGCCGAGAGCGGCCAGCTCTCCTTCGACGCCCCCGAGCACGACCCCACCGCCGGCGCCCAGGCCCTGATGGCCCAGGCCCGCGCCGTGCTCGACCTCGCCGAGTACTTCGACACCCGGCTCGCCCAGGTCGGCGCCGTGAAGCTGCTGCACGAGATGGAGCTGCCGATCGCCGAGCTGCTGGCCCGGATGGAGCGCACCGGCATCGCGGCCGACCGCGAATGGCTCACCACCATCGAGTCGCAGTTCGCCGCCGAGATCCAGCGGGTCGTCGGCGAGGCGCACGCCGCGGCCGGCCACGAGTTCAACCTCGGCTCGCCCAAGCAGCTCCAGGAGATCCTCTTCGGCGAGCTCGCCCTCCCCAAGACCAAGAAGATCAAGACCGGCTACACCACCGACGCCGACGCGCTCGCCTGGCTGGCCACCCAGACCACCAACGAGCTCCCGGTCATCCTGCTCCGCCACCGCGACCAGGCCAAGCTGCGCACCACCGTCGAGGGTCTGCTCAAGACCGTCTCGCCCAAGGGCCGGATCCACACCACCTTCAACCAGATGGTGGCCGCCACCGGCCGGCTCTCCTCCCAGGACCCGAACCTGCAGAACATCCCGGTCCGCACCGAGGAGGGCCGCCAGATCCGCCGCGCCTTCGTGGTCGGCGAGGGCTACGAGGCCCTGCTCACCGCGGACTACTCGCAGATCGAGCTGCGCATCATGGCCCACCTCTCCGAGGACGCCGCGCTGATCGAGGCCTTCGAGTCCGGCGAGGACCTGCACACCACGGTCGCCTCCCAGGTCTTCGAGGTCGCCCCCGAGGCGGTCGACGCCGAGATGCGGCGCAAGATCAAGGCGATGTCCTACGGCCTCGCCTACGGCCTCTCCGCCTACGGCCTCTCCCAGCAGCTCGGCATCAAGCCGAACGAGGCCCAGGGCCTGATGGACACCTACTTCGAGCGCTTCGGCGGCGTCCGCGACTACCTGCACCGGGTGGTCGAGGAGGCCCGCGCGGTCGGCTACACCGAGACCCTGCTCGGCCGCCGCCGCTACCTCCCCGACCTCACCAGCGACAACCGCCAGCGCCGCGAGATGGCCGAGCGGATGGCCCTCAACGCCCCGATCCAGGGCACCGCCGCCGACATCGTCAAGATCGCGATGCTCAACGTGGACCGCGCCCTCGCCGAGGCGAAGCTCTCCACCCGGATGCTCCTCCAGGTCCACGACGAAATCGTCCTCGAACTCGCCCCGGGCGAGCGCGAGCAGGTCGAGGCCCTGGTCCGCGAACAGATGGCCGCCGCCTACCCGTTGCGCGCCCCGCTCGACGTCTCCGTCGGCATCGGCGCCAACTGGGAGGAAGCGGCCCACTAGGGTTCCGGAAGGTATGCACCCAGGGGCGCGAGGAACTGCGCGATGCGGAAGGCGGCTCGCCGCACTGCCGATCGAACAGCCCTCGCGCCCCCGGTGCGCTACCCGTTGAACGCCGCGAACAACTTCGAGAACTGGTACGGCGTCTGCGGCACGTTGGTGCACTTCGGCAGCGACCCGGTGCACGCGTTGGCGTCCCGCGTCATCTCCCAGAACGCCAGCTCACCCAGGTGGTTCTGCTGCGCGAACGCCACCACCTGCTGGGCGTCGGAGAGCCCGAACACCTCCGAGGGCGTGTCGTTCTGCCCCAGCATCGGCGTCAGCCCGGTCTTCGCCCACGCCTGGGCCGCCGTCAGCTCCGGCCACACCTGCCGCACCTGGGCCTGGGTGGACTGCCCGGACTGGATCACGTACGCGCCCATCTTCCCGGCCGGGCTCGGCGCGGCCCAGTCCCCGAAGTCCATCGCCATCGCGTTGACCACGTCCACCGCGAGCCCGGCGTTCTTCGCCGACTGCAGCACGTAGACCCCGTCGGCCGTCAGCCCGCTCGGCAGCACCGGCAGCGTCAGACTGACCTTCAGGTCACGCCCCTTGGCCCGCTGCGCCGCCTGCACCTGCGCGACGGCGGCCGAGCGCCGGTCCACCGAGGCCTTCTCGGTGACCGCGGTGCCCTCGATGTCGAAGTCGATGTGGTCCAGCCCGTAGACGTCGACCACCTTCTGGTACTGCGCCGCCAGCGCGGCCACGGTGGTGCAGGACTGCGCCAGCTCGGTCCCGTTGGCCCCGCCGAAGGACGGGCGCACGGTGCCGCCGGCCGCCCGGAAGGCGTCGATCTCCGGCTTGTACCAGCCGCTCGCCGGGTCGAAGGCGCCGAACCAACTGGCCGTGCAGGGCTGGCTCCCGTTGATCAGGAAGGCCAGCGAGAACTGCTTGAGCCCGCTCGCCGCCGACAACGCCGTGAGGCTCGGCGTCGGGTACGCGCCCAGGTCCACGTACGGGGCGGAGGCCCCCGCCGCCGTCCCGCTGCCGGCGACGGCCGACACGGTCGCCGAGACGGCCGACTCGTTCCCGGCCGCGTCGAAGGCCGAGACGCCGAACGCGTGGGTGCTCCCGGCCAGCAGGCCGCCGACCGTCGCGGTGGTGCCGGTCACGGTGGCCACCACCGCGCCGCCCTCCCGCAGGTGGTAGCCGGCCACGCCCTGGTCGTCGGTGCCGGCGTTCCAGGCGAGCGAGACGCTGCCCGGGCCGGTGCCGGAGACCTTCAGGCCGCCGGGCACGCTCGGTGCGGCGGTGTCGGCCGGCAGACCGGCGCAGGGCTTGTCGTTCACGGTGCAGTTGGCCGGAGCGGTCTGCGGTGCGGAGCCGTTGCTCACCCCGAACCCGACCACCGCCGCCGTCGCCCCGGGCGCCAACGGCCCGGCCCAGCTCGGCGGGGTGACGGTGTACCGGCGCCCGCCGGTGACGGCGACGGAGGTGAGCGTGCCGTTCCAGGCACCCGTCACGGTCTCGCCGGCCGGCAGGTCGAAGGAGAGCGCCCAGGTGGCCACGGACGCGTTGGTGTGATTGGTGACGGTGTAACTGGCCTCGAAGCCGGTCTGCCAGTTGGAGGTGACCGCGTACGTGGCGGTCACCCCGGTCACACCGGCCTCGGCATGGGCTCCCACCGCGGAGAGCGGGACGGTCAGGGCGGCGGCCGTGGCGGCTGCGATGGGCAAGGCGACGCGCCTCATGGGCGGGTACTCCTCAACGTGGGGTGGGGGATGGCAGCCGCGCGGCCTCCACAAGATGGTCCAGACCAATGCGGGCCGTCAATGGGAAACCGTCCGCTAGGTGAAAGCTTTGCCATCTCCCGTCGGGCACGGTCGAGTTGACGAAGCGGTGACTTGACCTCCCGCTACGGCGCACTTAAGGACGGCTTGAGCTTCGGTCAGCGCGCGCGGGCCTCGGCCACCGCCTCCCGCACGCTCTCCACCGGATCCCCGGCCAGCCGCTCCAGCAGCTCGGCCACCCCCGGCGAGCGCCAACCCCCGACCGCCCACACCAGGTGCTCACGCACCCGGGCATCCGGATGCCCCGTCAGGTGCGCCACCGCCTCGACCGGCCCGCGCCGCCGCCGGGCGAGCCAGTACAGCACGTCGCCGACCTGCCCCGGATCCCCCGGCGTCCCGGCCGCGGCCAGCCGCTCCAGCAGCACCGGCACCTTCGGATCCGGGCCGTCCAGTGGATGCGGCAGCCTCTCCCGCAGCCTCCGTCCGCCGTACTCCCCGCGCACCCGGCAGCCGAAGCAGGTGCACGGCCGGGTGCCGTGCACCCCGGGCGCGTACCGCCAGCCCACCCCCTGCGGCACGGACCGCACCCGCCGCACCTCCCGCGCCGTCACCGCCCGGGGCACGAACACCTCCCACCCCAGCGGATCCCGCAACTCCCGTACCCGGCGCACCGCTTCGGCCGCGGTCAGCTCCTGGTGCGCGTGCTTGCCCCGGCCCCCGTAGTGGCCGACCAGCACCGGCTGGTCGTCCGCCAGCCGCAGGTCCACCGCCACCAGCCCGCCGCGGCTCCCGCCCCGGGCCAGTTCGCGCACCCACTGGTGCGTCACCGTGAACGACGGCAGCACCGGGAAGCAGTACACCCCGCGCTCGCCGGTAGGTCCCCAACTGACCGCCCGTAGCCCGGCCCGCCGGATCTTCGGGGCGTTCGCCGCCGAACTGAGGTGTACGAAGGTCGCCATGCCGCGGATGCTAACGGCCTGTCGGCGACCCGGCCCGTCCTTTTCGGTGGGGCAGCACGGGGCGGCAGGGCAGCGACCCAGGGGCGCGAGGAACTGCGCGAGGCGGCAGGCGACTTCCCGTGTGCCGGGTACGGGCACTCACGTGCAAGTGAATCTCCGTACCCGGCACATGGGTCTCCTTCTTCCGCCTCGCGCAGTTCCTCGCGCCCCTGGGCCGCCGCCCTGCCGGGCCCCGTGCCTTCAGCCCTTGCGGGGGTTGGTCCGCTTGGTCGGCTCCGCCGTGCTCGGGTCTTCCGGCCACGGGTGGCGGGGGTAGCGGCCGCGCAGGTCGGCCCGGACCGCCTTGTACCCCTCGCGCCAGAAGGTGGCGAGGTCGCCGGTGACGGCGGCCGGGCGGCCGGCGGGGGAGAGAAGGTGGACCGTCAGGGGCACCCGTCCGTCCGCCAGTTTCGGCGCGGCCTGCCAGCCGAAAAGCTCCTGCAGCTTGACCGCCAGCACCGGCCGGTCGCCCGAGTAGTCCACCCGGATCCGCGAGCCGCTCGGCACGGTGATCCGCTCCGGGGCCAGCTCCTCCAGTCGCCCGGCCTGGCCGGAGGCCCAGGGCAGCAGCCGCTGCAAGGCCGAGGCCACGTCGATCCGCTCCAGGTCCGCCCGCCGCCGGGCCCGGGACAGCTCCGGCTCCAGCCAGCCGCCCCCGGCCAGTGCCGCGTCGTCCACCTCGGGCCAGGGCTCACCCAACTCCCGCTGGAGGAAGGCCAGTCGGGCCCGCAGCCCGATCGCCTCCGGCGTCCACCGCAGCAGCGCCCCGACCCCCTCCCGGGCCAGTCCGTCCAGCAGTGCGGCCCGCACCAGCTCCGGATCCGGCTTCGCCAGCGGCGCCGCCTCCAGCTCCACCGCCCCCAGCGCGGACACCCGCCGCGCCGTCAACTCGCCCTGCCGCGAGGACCATGCGACCTCCTCGCGGGAGGCCAGCAGCGCCGCCCCGGCCACCCGCGCGGTCTCCTCCTGCAGGGCCGCCGCGAGCCGCACCCGGGCCGAGTGCGCCCCGGCCGGACGGTCCGCGACCGCCACCGCCAGCCACTCCTCGCCCGCCAGACGCGAACCGGCTCCCAGCTCGGCGGCCGTCCCCGAGGCCATCAGGTACGGCCCGTCCGCGGCCCGCGCCCGCGCGATCCGCTCCGGGTACGCCAAGGCGGCCACCATCCCCGGCACATGACGCTCCGTCACCGAGGAGCTGTCGCCGACTCCCTCCACCAGCCGCCCCAGCCGCCGCACCTCGTCCTTCCACCGCCGCGCGTACGGGTCGTCGGACGATCCCGACCGCACCCGCCGCCAGACCTCGGTCAGGTCGTCGCCGAAGGCCCGCGGCGGCTCCTCGGAGAGCAGCGCCACCACCTCCGCCGCCCGCCGTGCCCCGACCAGCTCCGCGCCGTCCAGCAGCGCCCGGGCCAGCCGCGGGTGCAGCCCGCTGCGGACGATCCGCTGTCCGCGGGCGGTGGCCCGCCCGTCCGAGTCCACCGCGCCCAGGCCGGCCAGCACCTGACGCGCCGCCGCCATCGCCCCGGCGGGCGGGCGGTCCGGCAGCGCGAGCCCGGCGGCCGTCGGATCGCCCCAGCAGGCCGCCTGGAGCGCGAAGGAGGTCAGCTCGGCCTGGGCGATCTCCGGGGTCGGGAAGCGCGGCGCCAGCGCGTCCTCCGCCTCGGCCCAGCACCGGTAGACCACCCCGGGAGCCTCGCGGCCGGCCCGGCCGGCGCGCTGCCGGGCCGCCGCCAGCGAGGCCCGCACCGTCACCAGCCCGGACAGGCCGCGCGCGTGGTCGGTGCGCGGTTCCCGGGCCAATCCGGAGTCGACCACCACCCGCACGCCCGGCACGGTCAGCGAGGACTCCGCCACCGAGGTCGCCAGGATCACCCGGCGTCCCTCGCCCGCCGTCAGCGCGGCGTCCTGCACCGCCGCCGGAGCCTGCCCGTGCAGCTGCAGCACCTCGACCCCGGATGCCCCCAACTGCCCTGCCACCCGGGCGATCTCCCCCACCCCCGGCAGGAAGCACAGCACGTCCCCGTCGCGCTCCGAGAGGGCCCGCCGCACCGTCGCGGCCACGTGCTCCAGCAGCAGCGGGTCCACCCGCGTCCCCTGCGGCGGCCGGACCCCGCGCGGCGGCGGCGCCCAGACCGTCTCCACCGGGTACGAGACGCCGTGCGCCTCCACCACCGGTGCGCCGCCCAGCAGTTCGGCCCAGGCGGCGGTGTCCGAGGTGGCCGAGGCGCAGACGATCCGCAGCTCCGGCCGCAGTGCGCCGCGCACGTCCAGCAGGAAGGCCAGTGCGGTGTCCGCGTCCAGGTGCCGCTCATGGCACTCGTCCAGCACCACCACGTCGACCCCGGTCAGCTCCTGGTCCCGCTGCAGCCGTTGCAGCAACACCCCGGTGGTGACCACCTCGACCACCGTCGAGGGCCCCGCCCGCCGCTCGCCGCGCACCGTCAGGCCGACCGCCCCGCCGACCGGCTGCCCCAGCAGCCAGGCCATCCGCCGGGCCGCCGCCCGCACCGCCAGCCGCCGCGGCTCGGCCACCAGCACCCGCCGCGCCGGGCCCGGAAGCCCGTCGGCCAGCCCGGCCAGTGCCAGCGGGACGAGCGTGGTCTTGCCCGTCCCGGGCGGGGCGGAGAGCACCGCCACCCCGTCCGAGGCCAGCGCCCGCTGGAGCGCGGGCACGGCGGTGCGGACCGGTAGTTCGAGCCCGGCGGAGCGCACGGCTCAGCCCCGCTCGGCGACGAAGACCGCGGTGCCCGGGATCAGCCGGCCGCGCAGCGGGCTCCAGCCGCCCCACTCCTGCTCCAGCCCCTCCGGCCACTCCGGCTCGACCAGGTCCAGCAGCCGGAAGCCCGCCCCGGTCAGCTCGCGCACCCGGTCGCCCACCGTCCGGTGGTGCTCCACGTAGGTGGCCCGCCCCTCGGCGTCCTGCTCGACGTACGGGGTGCGGTCGAAGTACGAGGCGGTGGCCGTCAGCCCCTCCACCCCCGGCTCGTCCGGGAAGGCCCAGCGGATCGGGTGGGTCACCGAGAACACCCAGCGGGCCCCGGGCCGCAGCACCCGGTGCACCTCGCGCATCAGCTCGGCGGTGTCGGCGCTGAACGGCACCGCCCCGTAGGCCGAGCAGGCCAGGTCGAAGGAGCCGTCCGCGAACGGCAGCACGCCCGCGTCCGCCTGCACCACCGGCAGCGGCTCGGTGCCCCGGCCGAGGTCGATCCGCCGGGAGTGCTGCAGCTGCCGGTAGGAGATGTCCAGCGCCACCGGCACCGCCCCCTGGGCGGCCAGCCAGCGCGAGCACTGGGCCGCGCCGGCGCCGAGCTCCAGCACCCGCAGCCCCTTGAGCCCGGCCGGGTCGCCGAGCAGCCTGGCCTCGGCCTCGTCCAGGCCCTCGGGGCACCAGGTGAAGCGGTCGTCGCCCAGGAACGCGCCGTGCTCGTCCTGGTACTCGTCCGCGTTCCGGTCCCACCAGTGACGGCTGGCCCGGCTGGACTCGCCGGCTTCGGCGTCCCGCCGCAGCGCCTCGTCCTCGTCCTCCTCGGGGAGGTCGAGCGGCGCGAGGTCGTCGGGGTCGGTGGAGGAGGGGGTGGTGGCCAAGGTCGTGGAGCCCGTCGCGTAGGGTATGGGGTGCGGAAGCGCTGCTGTCGCGAGCGGTCCTCTACGAGGTCCGGTTCACGGCCGTGGCATCCGGGGAGAGGCCCCTGTGGCTGCCACCTGCTGGGTGCGCAATCGGAGGATATGGCCTGATCCATCCCGGCCTCCACCGTCTCGTCGTCTTCGACGTTGACCGTGCCCGGCTGTCCCCGTATGCTACAAGTTGCGCTGCGGGCCTGCGCGCCTCGGACGGAGCAGGTCGCGCTCGCATCTGTCGAAGACCCCACGGTCGCAAGACGGACACCATCTGGTTACCCAGACAGGTGGGCCGTCGTCTTGGCTGTCCGGCTTTCGGTGGGAGCGATACGGGCCCTCCGCGTGGCATTACCTACGACTTCATGTCCGTACCGGAGCCCTTTTCCTAATGACGAGCCCCACCGACACCTCTGTCAGCACCACCCCGCAGGTTGCGGTCAACGACATCGGCGATGCCGAGGCTTTCCTCGCCGCCATTGACGAGACCATCAAGTACTTCAACGATGGCGACATCGTCGAGGGCATCATCGTGAAGGTCGACCGTGACGAGGTGCTCCTCGACATCGGTTACAAGACCGAGGGTGTCATCCCCTCCCGCGAGCTCTCGATCAAGCACGACGTTGACCCGCACGAGGTCGTCAAGGTCGGCGACGAGATCGAGGCCCTGGTTCTCCAGAAGGAGGACAAGGAGGGTCGTCTGATCCTGTCCAAGAAGCGCGCTCAGTACGAGCGTGCCTGGGGCACGATCGAGAAGATCAAGGAAGAGGACGGCATCGTCACCGGTACCGTCATCGAGGTCGTCAAGGGTGGTCTCATCCTCGACATCGGCCTCCGTGGCTTCCTCCCGGCCTCGCTGGTCGAGATGCGCCGCGTCCGCGACCTCCAGCCCTACGTGGGCAAGGAGCTCGAGGCCAAGATCATCGAGCTGGACAAGAACCGCAACAACGTGGTCCTGTCCCGCCGTGCCTGGCTGGAGCAGACCCAGAGCGAGGTCCGCCAGACCTTCCTCACCACCCTCCAGAAGGGTCAGGTGCGCTCCGGCGTCGTCTCCTCGATCGTCAACTTCGGTGCCTTCGTGGACCTGGGTGGCGTCGACGGTCTGGTCCACGTTTCCGAGCTGTCCTGGAAGCACATCGACCACCCGTCCGAGGTCGTCGAGGTCGGCCAGGAGGTCACCGTCGAGGTCCTCGACGTCGACATGGACCGCGAGCGCGTCTCCCTGTCGCTGAAGGCGACCCAGGAGGACCCGTGGCAGCAGTTCGCCCGGACCCACCAGATCGGCCAGGTCGTCCCGGGTAAGGTCACCAAGCTGGTTCCGTTCGGTGCGTTCGTCCGCGTGGACGAGGGCATCGAGGGTCTGGTCCACATCTCCGAGCTGGCCGAGCGCCACGTGGAGATCCCGGAGCAGGTCGTCCAGGTCGGCGACGAGATCTTCGTCAAGGTCATCGACATCGACCTCGAGCGTCGTCGCATCAGCCTCTCGCTGAAGCAGGCCAACGAGGCCCTCGGTGGCGACGCCGCCGCGGCCGAGTTCGACCCGACCCTCTACGGTATGGCCGCCTCGTACGACGACGCGGGCAACTACATCTACCCCGAGGGCTTCGACCCCGAGGCCAACGACTGGCTCGAGGGCTTCGAGAAGCAGCGTGAGGAGTGGGAGCGCCAGTACGCCGAGGCGCAGACCCGCTTCGAGGCCCACCAGGCTCAGGTCATCAAGAGCCGTGAGGCCGACGCCGAGGCCGCTGCCGAGGGTGGCGACGCCGTCGCCGCCGCTGCCGGTGGCTCCTACACCTCGGCCAGCGACGAGGGCTCCGGCGCCCTCGCTTCGGACGAGGCGCTCGCCGCGCTCCGCGAGAAGCTGGCCGGCGGCCAGAGCTGAACACCGCCTGACCTCGGTCTCTGAGGTCTGGTAGTACACGGACCCCCCGTCCCGGTTCCCGGGACGGGGGGTCCGTTCGTGTGAGATGGATCGCGGCGCAGCGGTATAGGGAATTGGGTGGTTTACACCTAGCTTGGTGGGGAACCGCCCGAAAGGCCTACGCACCATGCGCACAATCCTCACTGCGGCACCCCCCTCCCCGTCCGACGACCAGAAGGTCGGCGGACGGCTCGCGGCCCTCGGTCGGTTCTGCTTCCGGCGCCGCCGCTGGGTGCTCGGCCTCTGGGCGGTGGTGCTCGTCCTCGGCGTGCTGATCGGCGGGAAGGTGTTCGAGGGCACCGTCTCGGCCACCGACGCCAAGGGCTCGGAGTCCTCGGCCGGCGCCGCCGTGCTGGCCCAGGCCGACCCCTCGCGGGGGACCGTCACCGCGGTGGTGGACGGCGTACAGGTGACCGACCCGGCGGTGAAGTCGGCCGTCACGGACGCCACTTCGGTGATCGGGAAGCTGCCCGGGGTGCTCTCGGTGGCCGACACGTACGGCAGTGACGGGGCGCTGAGCGCCGCGGACGGGAAGGCCTCGCTGGTCTCCGTGCGGATGGCGGACGGCTCGACCGACGCGCAGCTCAAGGCCGTGACGGACGGCTTGAAGGGGATCCACGCGCCGGGTGCCAAGGTGACCGTCGGCGGGGACCTGGTGACCCAGCAGGAGGTGGTCGCCCAGACCCAGGCGGACACCCGTTTCGGTGAGATCGTCACGCTGCCGTTGACGCTGCTGGTCATGGTGCTGGTCTTCGGCGGCTTCGCGGCCGCCAGCCTGCCGGTGATCGGGGCGGTCGCCTCGGTGGGCGGGGCGCTGCTGGCCATGTTCGGCTTCAGCCGGCTGATGGACATCGACACCAGCGTGCTGCCGATCGCCACCGTGCTCGGTCTCGGACTCTCCATCGACTACGCCCTCCTGATGGTCAACCGCTTCCGCGAGGAGCGCGGCCACGGGGCCGCGATCGCCGCCGCGGTGGAGCGGACGGCGGCCACCGCCGGACGGACCGTCATGTTCTCCGGCCTGACCGTGGCCGTCGCGCTCTCCGGTCTCTTCGTCTTCACCAGCCCGGTCTTCCGGGCGGTCGCGGTGGCCGGGGTGAGCGTGGTGGTGATCGCCGTCGCGGCCGCGCTGACCCTGATCCCCGCACTGCTGGGCTTCGTCGGCCACAAGGTCAAGACCCCCACCGAGCCGGTGCCCGACGAGGGCTTCTTCACCCGGACGGTGCGGCGGGTGCAGCGCCGGGCGATCCCGGTGGTGCTGGCCTGCGTGGCGCTGCTGATGGCGGCCGGCGCCCCCTTCCTCGGCTCCGACTGGCGCAGCTCCGGCGCCGCCGTGCTGCCGGCCTCCTCGGCCGGCCGGCAGGTGGCCGAGACCGTCGAGCAGCGCTTCCCGGCCCTGGCCCCCGCACCGGTGACGGTGGTGGTCGAGGCCGACCGGGCGGCCGCCCAGCACTACGCCGACCAGGTGGTCTCCAAGCTCCCCGACGTCGCCGGGGTCCGGGCCGTGACCGCGGTCTCGCCGGGGGTGAGCACCGTGGAGGTGCTGGTCCACGGCGATCCGCAGGGCGCCGAGGCCAAGCGGGTGGTGAAGGAGCTGCGCGAGCAGCGCGACGGGATGACCACCCACGTCACCGGGGACGCCGCCTCGGTGGTGGACTTCCAGCACGAGATCGTCACCCGCGGCCCGTGGGCGCTGGGCCTGGTCGCCGTCGGCACGCTGGTGCTGCTCTTCCTGATGACCGGCTCGGTGGTGATGCCGGTCAAGGCCCTGCTGATGAACGTCCTCTCGCTCGGGGCCTCGCTCGGCGCGCTGACCCTGGTCTTCCAGCACGGCTACTTCAGCGGCCTGCTCGGCTTCACGCCGACGGGCGGGCTGGAGACCTTCATACCCGTGCTGGTCTTCGCCTTCGCCTTCGGGCTCTCGATGGACTACGAGGTCTTCCTGCTGGCCCGGATCAAGGAGCTCCGGGACCAGGGCCACAGCTGCTCGCGCGCGGTGGAGCTCGGACTCCAGCGCAGCGGGAAGATCATCACTTCGGCCGCGCTGCTGATGGTCATCGTCTTCGCGGGCTTCGCGGCCGGGCAGATGCTGATGGTCAAGGAGATGGGGATCGCGCTCGCGGTTGCCGTGGCGGTGGACGCCACCCTGGTGCGCTGCCTGCTGGTGCCGGCCGCGATGACGCTGTTCGGCGAGTTCAACTGGTGGGCACCGGCGCCGCTGCGCCGACTGCACCGGCGGTTCGGGCTGACCGAGCACGTGGCGCTGCCGCCGCTGCCGCAGCCGGTGCTGCCGGCCCAGGCGCCGCCGGTGGACGGGCCGGTGACGGAGAAGGTGCCCGCCCCGGTCGGCTGACGGTGGGTCAGCGCAGGGTGCAGGAGTTGCCGAAGTCGCCGTTGAGGGCGGACAGTCCGCCGAGCGCGTCGCAGGCGGCGGCCGGGCCGGCGGTGAGCAGCAGGCCGCCGACGGTGGTGGCGAGCAGGAGCGCGAGCCGGGTGCGGGTGAGCTTCATGAGGGTTCCTCGGGGTTCCTTGCTCGGTGGGGTGTGGCGTGGTTCGTACGGAGCGCCCTGCACAACGCCGGTGCGGCGGCGAGGGAATGGCGGCTCACCCGGGCGGCGGAGCGTACGCCGGTAGGCGGTAGCCTGGCCCGCATGCTGAGGATCGGACTGACGGGCGGGATCGGGGCGGGCAAGAGCGAGGTGTCCCGGCAGTTCGCCGCACTGGGTGCGGTGATCGTGGACTCCGACCTGATCGCCCGTGAGGTGGTGGAGCCGGGGACGGACGGGCTGCGCGCGGTGGTGGCCGAGTTCGGCGAGGGGGTGCTGCGCGAGGACGGCACGCTGGACCGGCCGGCGCTCGGCGCGCTGGTCTTCGGCGACCCGGAGCGGCTGGCCGCGCTGAACGCGATCGTCCACCCGCTGGTACGGGCCCGCTCCGCGGAGCTGGAGGCCGCCGCCGGGGACGCCGACGTCGTGGTGCACGACGTCCCGCTGCTGGCGGAGAACGGGCTGGCGCCGCTGTACGACCTGGTGGTCGTGGTGGATGCCGAGGACGAGGTGCGGCTGGACCGGCTGGTGCGGCTGCGGGGGATGGCGGCCGAGGAGGCCGAGGCCCGGATGGCGGCCCAGGCGACCCGCTCGGCGCGGCTGGCGGTGGCCGATCTGGTGATCGACAACAGCGGGCCGCTGGCCGAGCTGGCGCCGCAGGTGCGCGCGGTGTGGGAGCGGCTGCGCGAGCGGCTCTGAGACGGTGCCGCGGGCCGGTGTCGTGGGGTGGTGTCGCGGGCCGGTATTCCGCACGGGCGTCCGGTCTGTTCGGCTAAGGTCTCGGTGATCTTGTCGAACACCTGCCCGTAGCGGAGACGCGCGGGCGCCAGGGGGAGTCGTACCGCCATGACCGAGAACCAGCCGTTCCCCGGCGGTCCGTCCGCCACCGACCCGTGGGCCGTTCCGGCCGCCGCCGCGCCCGCCGTCGCGTCGGCCGGAGGGAGCCGGAGGCGGTTCCTGCTGGGGACGGCGGCGGCGGTCGTGGCCGCCGTCGTGGTGGCGGGGACGCTGCTCTACGCCAAGGTGGACGACCTGGTGCGCGAGGCGGTCGCCTCCGGGGCCGGGCCCGCGACCGGGCAGTGCTACGTCGAGGGGCTGCGGAGCGGCGAGGACGACTCGGTGCTGCTCTCCCGGCTGCGGGTCGTCCCCTGCGAGCAGCGGCACGAGGGCGAGGTGGCCGGCACCGTCCGGTTGGAGGACTCACTGGGGGCCGCGCCGACCGAACGGCAGATCTCGCACGCGGCGGTGCTGGCCTGCTCTCCGCAGTGGGACGCGTACGCCCCGGACAGCTGGGCGATGCCGCGGCACGTGGGGGAGTCCCACATCTACCCGTCGAGCCGTCAGTGGGCGGCCGGGAAGCGGGAGGCGCTCTGCGTCTTCGACGGTGGCAGGACGGGCTCCACCGGTTCGGTGCGGGTCGCCGCCGGCTCGCTGAACGAGAGTCAGCTCGCCTACCTGCGTGCGGTCAACCCGTACAACCGGGCCTACGCGGAGGACCCGTACAACGGCTCCGGCGAGGTCGAGCGCGCCGACCTGGCGGAGTGGGTGCGGCAGATGGCCGAGGCCTCGGAGCGGGAGGCCCAGGCGCTGCGGGCGGTGGTGTGGCCGGAGGCGGTCAGGCAACCGATGAGCAGGATGCTGGACGCCAAGGACCGGGAGACCGCCGCCTGGCGGGCGGCCGTGCACGTGGGCGACGCCGAGGACCTGGAGGACCTGGCGGACTCGGCGGAC
Organism: Kitasatospora sp. NPDC004289; assembly: GCF_053602875.1. Lineage (NCBI taxonomy): Bacteria > Bacillati > Actinomycetota > Actinomycetes > Kitasatosporales > Streptomycetaceae > Kitasatospora > Kitasatospora sp. NPDC004289. The sequence goes on from NZ_JBSGEL010000043.1 coordinate 38,525, forward strand.
GAGATCTCCTCGGACAGCATTGGCCCCGCGACGGCGGTCCGCAAGGCGCTCGGGCTGGCCACCGGCTCGACGGGGGCCCCCGCGGCGGGGACGACGGCGCCGGGCGGGCTCCAGGTCTGACCGCACGGTGGCCCCCGCCGGATCACGGCGGGGGCCGTTCGCGGCTCCGTTTTTAGGTCGAGTGACCTATATTGGGCCCATGACACTCGATCAGCTCTCCCACGACCCCGCCGGACCGGTCCTGCTGCTCGGCGGCTACGGCACCGTCGGGGCCGAACTCGCCCGCGCCGCAGCCCCGTTCGCACCGTTGCTGCTGGCCGGCCGTAGTCCGGAGCGGGCCGCGGAGCTCTGCCGGGAGACCGGCGCCGAGGCCCGGCGGTGGGACCTGGCCGACCCGGAGCCCTTCGCCGCCGGGGTGCGGGCCGTGGTGGCCCTGGTGAACGACCCGGCCGACCGGGCGCTGGACGCGGCCCTGCGCGGCGCGGTCCCGTACGTGGACGTGACCCGCTGGACGGCGCGGCTGCAGCGGGCCGTCGCCCGCGTCTCGCTGGCCCCGGCGGGCGGGCCGGTGCTGCTCTCCTCCGGCTGGATGGGCGGGGTGGTCCCGCTGCTGGCCGCCGCACTCGCCGAGCGGCTGGGCGGGCTGGAGACGCTGGACACCGCCATCCGCTACGACCTCGCCGACCGGGCCGGGGCCGACTCGGTGGAGTTCATGGACCGGCTGGGCCTCGCCTTCGAAGCCACCGAGGGCGGCCGGACCGCGCCGGTGGTGCCGCTGACCGGGGCGCGGACGGTGGTCGTGGGCGGCGAGCGGACCAAGGTGGCGCGGATCGACACCCCAGAGCAGTTCACCCTCCCGCTCACCCTGGGCGCCACCGGCGTGGCCACCCGGATCGGCTTCAGCAGCACGGGCGCCACCAATGCGCTGCTCGGCCTCGGCCGCCTCGGTTTCTTCCGCTGGGCCTCGGGCGAGCGCTGGCAGCCGACCAGGCGCCGCCTGCTGTACGCGCCCGGGCAGGGCGGCACCGCGCGGATCCGGCTGGACGCCACCGGGCCCCGGGGGCGGGCGTCCTGGACCGTCACCGATCCGCTCGGGCAGGCCCATCTCACGGCGGTGGGAGCCCTGTTGGGGCTGCGGCGGGTGCTGGGGGAGGACGGCGCCGCGGCACCGTCCGGGCTCGCCTTCCCGGAGCAGCACCCGCTGCCGGGCGGGGTCCTCACCGCGCTCGCGGAGCTGGGAGTGGTGGTCGGGGCCGGGGCCGTCGGGGCGGTCGCGGCGTGAGCACGGCGAAGGGGAGCGCGCGGCGGACGGCCATCCTGGACGCGGCGGAGCGCACCCTGGTGACGGGCGGTCACGGGGCCCTGTCGCTGCGGGCGGTGGCCGAGGCGGCCGGAGTGCGGCTCGGGCACCTGCAGTACTACTTCCCGAGCCGGGACCAGCTGGTGGCGGAGCTGCTGGCCCGGGTGCTGCACCGCTCACTGGAGCAGCTCGGGGCGGAGAGCGCCGCCACCGAGGCCGACCCCGAGCGGCTGGTGGCGATGCTGCTGGCCCAGCACCAGGACGGCGAGCTGGTGCGGCTGTTCGTGGAGTTGTGGGCGCTGGCGGCGCGGGACGAGGCGGTGGCGGCGGCGGTCCGGGCGTTCTACGCCGACTACGGGCGGCTGGTGGCCGGGCAGATCGGGGGTTGGCGTCCGGAGCTTCCGGTGGCCGAGTGCCTGGCCAGGGCGGAGGCCTTCGTGGCACTGATCGAGGGGGCCTCGCTCTTCCGGTCGGGGGTGGCGGGGCGCTCCTCGGCCGGGACGGACGGTCAACTCCTGTCGGCCGCGCGGCTGTTGCTCCTGGGATAGGCCGGCCGGGTGGTGTCCCGCTCCGACGTCCGGTGCGTCAGACGGCGCGCAGGGCGCCGGGGCGGCGGCCGGTGAGGCGGTCGAGGGCGGCGGCGGTGGCCTCGTCGGCGGGCAGGTGGACGATCAGGCGCTGCTCGTCGTCGGCGGGGAGGTCGAGGGTCTCGTAGGCCAGTCGCAGGGCGCCGGCCTCCGGGTGGGTCAGGCGGGTGGTGCCGCTGGTGCGGGGCAGACCGGCCAGCCGCTCCAGCCGGTGGCGGAACCCGGCACCGGCCGCCACCGTCAACTCGTCCATCAGGGCGGCGACATGGGGGTCCGAGCGGCCAGGGCCCTGCTTGAGGGCGGCCACCTGTTCGTCGGCCGCCTGCTCCCAGTCGGGGAGGGCGATGCGGGCCCGCGGGTCGGTGAAGACGTAGCGGGGGAGGCTGGGCCACGGGCCGTCCAGCAGGCCGATCGGCTCCATCAGCAGGCGGTAGCCGGAGGTGGCGGCGAGCACCTCGCCGAGCCGGTTGACCAGGACGGCGGGGCCCGGCTCCAGCCGGTCGAGCAGGGCCCGCACCGTCGGCCGGACGGCCCGGCGGGGCTGGGCGCCGCCGGTGCAGCTGAACGAACCGTCGGCTCCCTTGGCGAGGCGGTGCAGGTGCACGCGCTCGGACATGGTCATCCGCAGCGCGTCGCCCAGTGCGCCGAGCACCTCGGTGGAGGGCCGGCGGTCCCGGCCCTGCTCCAGCCGGGTCAGGTACTCCACGCTGACCCCGGCGAGGGTGGCGAGTTCGGACCGGCGCAGCCCCGGTGTCCGGCGGCGGGTGCCGGTCGGCAGACCGGCCTCGGCGGGCGTCACCGACTCGCGGCGCAGGCGCAGGAAGAGTCCCAACTCGTTGTCGCTCATGGGGGCGACGCTAACAGGCGGGGCGCGGCGGATCGTGGCCCTGGTACTACCACCCTCGGCGCGGTCTCCCTCCGGCTCCGGTGGGGCGGCAGATTGGTGGAGCGGCCCCGGTCGGGGGCCGGTCCGGAAGATCCGATCCATCGTCAGGAGCATTTCCATGTCCGGTGACAAGCTCAATCTGGTCGTCCTCGTCGGCAGCGTGCGGGAGGGCCGCTTCGGCCCGGTGGTGGCCGACTGGTTCGCGGGCCGTGCGGCGGAGCACGGCGCGTTCGCGGTGGAGGTGGTGGACCTCGCGGAGTACGACGTCCCGGTGTCGCTGCCGGCCACGCCGCCCGCGATGCACCCCGAACTGCCGCGCCCCGAGCGGATGGCGGGGCTGACGGCGAGGCTGGCGGACGCGGACGCGGTGGTCGTCCTGACGCCCGACTACAACCGCAGCTTCCCGGCCTCCCTGAAGGCGGCCGTCGACTGGTACTACCAGGAGTGGGCTGCGAAGGCGGTCGGCTTCGTCGGCTACAGCGGTGCCAGCGGCGGCGTGCTGGCGATCGAGCAGCTGCGGCAGGTCTTCGGCGAGTTGAACGCCCACGCGGTGCGGGAGTACGTCTCCTTCCCCCGGTTCTACGAACTCTTCGCGGCCGACGGCACCCTGCACGCCCCGGACGGCCCCGAGGCGGCGGCCAAGGCGATGCTCGACCAGCTCGCCTGGTGGGGGTCGGTGCTCCACGACGCCCGCCGGGACCGGCCGTTCGTGGCCTGAGGCTGGGCCGGCTGGGCCGGCTTGTAGAGCCGGGCGCCACCCACCGCCTGGAGGGCGGCGACCGGGGTGAGCAGAGTGGCCGGCCCCATGATCGCGGCGCATCCCAGGACCACGAGGAAGATCAGTTCGAAGATCGCGCCGCACGCTCCGGTTCGGACCCAAGCGGCGGTCACGTGTGCCAAATGCCCGGTGTTGGGCGGAAATTGGCAGGAGGGAAACGTCCGGGTCCTTGTGTGCGGGGCGGGTTGCGTGGAGACTGCCGGGCAATCGTTCGAGGTGCTCGGCAGGAGGGGAGGGTGGGGCGGATGGCCGTACGGCGGTACTGGTACGTGCTCGCGCTGTTCGGGGTGCTGATCGGCTGTTCGCTGCCGCTGTACCGGGTGCCCGTGGACGGCTGCCGCCAGGTGGTGCCCGACGGGTTCTGCGCGGCGGTGGTCTTCCGCTCGCCCGGCGGGCTGCTCGGGACCCACGAGCTGGCCCGGCCGGGGTGGCTGGCGGTGTACTGGGCCCTCGCGCTGGTGCTCGCCTGCTGGCTGGTGCTGCGCCGCTACCGGCGGGCCGGGCGGCCGGTGCGGGTGGTGCCGGCGGTGCTCGGGATGGTGCTGCTCGGCGGGGCGGCGGCGGTGCTCACCGTGATCGGGTGGAACGGGCTGCGCAGCCCCTCGGCCTGGGCCGCCTCGGCGCACCTGTTGGTCTTCAACGGTGCCACCCCGCTGGTGGTCGCGGCCGGGGCCCTGCTGCTGCTCGGGGCGGGGGAGCGCAGCTGGGTGCTGCTGCTCTTCGCGCTCGGCTTCGCGGCGGTCGCGTACGGCTGCGCCACCTACGACCCGCTGCACCTCGCGGAGCGGCTGGGCTGGGTGGTCGAACTGCCGGACGGGCTGGTGGAGTACCGGCCCGCCCTCCACCTGGCGATCCCGGCCGCCGTGCTGCTCGCCGCGGCCGTGGCGGCCGGCCTGACGGGTCGTTTCACCCGGGGCACCGGCGGCCGCCACGCCCGCGAGGAGGAGTAGCGGCCCCGCCGGTCCCGTCGGCCGTGCCTGGCCGGCTGCCCGTCTGGCTGCCGGTCCGACAGGCCCCGTCAGCCGAGTACGGCGGTGGTGAGTTCGGCGACCGCCGTGGCGAGGGGGGCGATCGGGACGGCGATGGCGGTGAGGCGGTCCAGGGCGCGGCGCAGGACGCCGGGCTGGGGGTCGTCCTCGGCGAGCTCCTCGCGCAGGCGGCGGAGTTCGACCTGCGGGGTCTCGGGGTCGGGGAGTTCGCCGGCGTGGGCGGTGAGCAACTGCTCGATGACGGCGAGGAGTTCCTCGACCCGGCGGGACGGGGCGGCGGGCTGGAAGGCGATCTGGTGGGCGATGGCCCGGGCGCCGGGGCCGACGGCCTGGTTGCCGACCTGGCTGTGGCCGCCGGACTGCTGGACGCCGTAGTTGGCGCCGGGGTCGGAGTGGGTCAACGCTGGCTCCTCGGTTGCTGGACGGACGGTGCGGCCGGTGCGGGGGAGGACTGGGCGAGGGCGCCGGGGCCGACGGCCTGGTTGCCGACCTGGCTGTGGCCGCCGGACTGCTGGACGCCGTAGTTGGCGCCGGGGTCGGAGTGGGTCAACGCGGGCTCCTCGGTTGCTGGACGGACGGTGCACCCGGTGCGGGGGAGGACTGGGCGAGGGCGCCGGGGCCGACGGCCTGGTTGCCGACCTGGCTGATCCCGCCCTGTTGGATGACCCCGAAGTTCACCAGGTTGTTCTGCTGCTGGGCGGTCAGCGGGCCGGTGTCCACGCCGTGCTCGTCCAGGAAGTCGCGGACGGCGGTGAGCGCGTGCTGGAACAGGGCCAGGGCGGTGTGGACGCAGTCGCTCTCCTGGTAGTGGTTCGGGAAGCCCGGGCCCGCGGCGGCCTCCCGGACGCTGAGGCGGGCGCCGTGGTCGAACGCCGGGTCGTGTGCGAGGGCGAGGAGCCCCCGCCGCAGCCGGTTGCGGTGGCGGCGGTCGTAGCCGGCCAGGTCGAGGTAGGCGGAGGGGGCCCGGCGCAGCAGGGTGGGGGCCTGGCCGAGGGCGGCGAGCCGGAGGGCGTCCAGCCGGGCGGCCGAGAGCTCGCGCGGGAGCAGGTCGACCTCGTGGTGGGCGGCCAGGACCGGCCGCAGGACGTGCAGCGCGGAGTCCAGGTGGAGGGTCCGCCCGCTGATGGAGACCCGGAGGAAGTGACTGGGCACCACGTCGTCGCCCCAGAGCGGCAGATGGGCGACCAGGTGGTGGCGGGCCCGGCCGTCGGGGTCGAGCGCGATCTCCCTGACCTGCTCCTCGGACAGTCGGGTGACCGGGTGGAGCAGGTCGGCCGGGAGCAGCCGGGGATCGTCGGCGGCCACCGTGCCGTGGACCCAGACGCGGTGCTCCAGCCGCAGGCCCGCCAGGTCGGCCTCGGCGCCGCCCGGGGGCTCGGCGGAGTGCCGGTCGGAGGTCTCCCGGAGCCGGTCGCGCACGGCCGTGATCAGCTCCCAGGCGTCGAACTCCCGTATCGCGGACGGCTGTCCGCCCGGCAGGGCGCCCCCGGGCAGCAGGGGGACGACGATCGGCGGGACGGTGGCGAGGGCCGGGCCGTAGCCGAGGAACGGCAGGTAGCTGCTGTGCACGGTGACGTTGCCCTGCTGGGCCCGGGCGATGGCCAGCAGGCGCTCACCGGTCCAGTCGGGGCCGAGCGGCTCGACCGGTGCGTCCGGCCGGAAGGCCTCGCGGTGGAGCTGGCCGCGCAGCCGGGCGTCCACGTCCCGGACGTGACGCAGGGTCAGCAGCTGGGCGGCGGCCAGTCCGCCGACCATGGCCAGCAATGCCGGGACGCCGGCCAGGTAGCCCCCGGTCAGCCAGGCCCAGAACCCGGGGGGTTCGTACGCCGCCAGCAGGGCCAGGGCGGCCGCCGGGACGGCCGCCGCCACCGGGACGGTGAGCAGCAGCAGGACCAGCGCGCGGGGGGTGACGCCCTCGCGGCGCCCGCGCTCGGACCCCTCCGAGCGGTCGTACCGGCCGCTCCGGGCGGCGGCGCCGAGCACGGCCAGGACCAGGCCGGTGAGCAGCAGCCAGAGCGGGCTGACCAGCAATAGCGCCAGGAAGGCCAGGGCCAGCGCGCCGTCGCGGCGGCGGCGCAGGGCCTGGGCGGCCAGCGCGTGCCGGGCGACCGGCACCAGGTCCACCCCCGGTGAGGCGGCGACCGCGCCGAGCTCGTCCGCGACCAGCTCCTCGGTGACCAGGCGGGCGAAGGCGGGGTCGGTGTAGACGGCGGCGCTCAGGTACCGGGTGACGTCGCCGGGATCACTGCCCAGCGGGACGCCGGCGGAGTGCGGCACGGACATCGCGGAGCTCCGTTCGGAGGGCGGGGCGGCCGGGCGGGTCCGGCGACCCGGGCCGAGACCCGGGCGGCGGGCCGTGGACGGGTGGCCGAGGGGGTCCGTACCGAGACCGGACAGGGCGAGGGCGAGGGCGCCCGCCAGCAGCAGGCCGAAGTCCGCGGAGACCGGGAAGAGCAGGTCGACCCCGGCGCTGGACAGCTCCGAGCCCCGGAGCACCAGGAACAGCGTGGCCCAGTGGGCCAGCGAGGCCAGCACGGTGGCGAGGGTGGCGGTGCCCACGCAGCCGGCCAGCAGTCGGCCGCGGCCCTGGCCGATCGGCACCAGCCGTGGTGTCCACCAGAGCAGCGCCAGCAGCAGGACGACGGTGGAGGTGGTGCTGATGATCCGGCCGTCGGTCTCGCTCAGCCGGAGCACGGTGCCGACCAGGTCCTGGTCGGACAGCCAGGCCGGGAACCGGAGTTGGTACAGCAGCCAGCGGAGCACCGGGTTGTCCGCGTCGGGTGCGGGGAGTGCGTGCTGGGTCCACGGGAGGCCGGTGAGCAGGAGAACCAGGACGAGCAGGTGCACCCTGCGCCGCACGGCCCGGTGGGTGGCGCCGTCCGGTTCCATCTGCCCCCCATGCGTCAGGTGGCAGCACTCTACGTTTCCGGACGGCGCCTGTCAGGACAACTGACCTGCCGGGTCAGGCCTTGCGGGCCACGCCCGCCCAGATCGCGGTCTCGGCGTCGGTGGGCTTGGCGGCCTCGTCCGGGCGCCAGGTGGGGGCGGTGACCAGGCCGGGCTCCAGCAGCTCCAGGCCGTCGAAGAAGCGCAGCACGTCGGCCCGGGGACGCATGGTGAGCTGGGCGGTGGCGGTCTTGTAGACGGCCGGGCCCTTGGAGGCCTGCTCGGGGGTGGAGAAGTCGCCGGTGCCGTGCGAGACCGCCAGGAAGCTGCCGGAGGGCAGGGCGTCGACCAGGGTGCGGACGATCTCCCACGGGTCGTCGGCGTCGTCGATGAAGTGCAGCACCGCGAAGAGCAGCAGGGCCACCGGCCGGTCGAAGTCGATCACCTTGCGGACCGCGGGGTCCTCCAGGATCGCCTCCGGGTCGCGCAGGTCGGCCTGGACCACGGTGGCGTTGCCCGCGCCGGCGGCGGAGAGCAGGGCGCGGCTGTGCACCAGCACGATCGGGTCGTTGTCCAGGTAGGCGACCTTGGCGTCGGGGTGCACCTGCTGCGCGATCTCGTGGGTGTTGCCCGAGGTGGGGATGCCGGTGCCGATGTCCAGGAACTGCGTGATGCCGTGCTCGGTGGCCAGCTCGCGCACCGCGCGCTGGAGGAAGGCGCGGTTGGCCTGGGCGCTGATCCGCACCAGCGGGCTGAGTCCGAGCACCTTCTCGGCGGCCTCCCGGTCGGCCGGGAAGTTGTCCTTGCCGCCCAGGTAGTAGTCGTACATCCGGGCCGGGTGCGGCACCTCGGGGCGCAGGTCGGTGGGCGGCCGCACCTCGTCCTGGTCGCCCGACATCCAGTCCAGCGAGACGTCCTGATGGTCGGTCATGTCTGTTCTCCCCCGTGGCTGTTCGAGACGGCCGGGTGCCGTGGTGCCGGGCTGTGCCAGAGGCAGCATAGATGGCTCAGGGCCGTTCGGGGGACGCCTCGGTGCCCTGGGCCGGATCGCTGGTGAGGAGGTAGCGGGCTCCGGAGCCGGCGGCGGCCGCGCGGTCGCCCGCGTTGTAGAGGGCGCAGCGGGACAGCGAGAGGCAGCCGCAGCCGATGCAGCCGGTGAGCTTCTGCTTGAGGCGCTCCAGCTCGGCGATCTGCTCGTCGATCCGGGACTGCCAGGACACGGCGACCCGGCTCCACTCCCCGGCGTTGGGCGCGCGCTCGGCCGGGAGCCGGTCGAGCGCGGTGCGGGCCTCGTCCAGCGAGAGCCCGACCCGCTGGGCGGCCCGGACGAAGGCGACCCGGCGCAGGGTGGCCCGGGCGTAGCGGCGCTGGCCGCCGGCGGTGCGTTCGGCGTGGATCAGGCCGAGCTTCTCGTAGTAGCGCAGCGCGGAGGTGGCCAGGCCGCTGCGGGCGGAGAGTTCGCCGATGGTGAGGAGGTCGTGCCGGGAGAGCGCCATGGGCGGAACACTAACGGTCCTCCGGAGGCCGGTCGGGGGCGGCTTGACTTGAAGTGCGCTTCACCTTGCACGCTTCTGTCCATGACCTCCGCAGCCACCGCACCGCAGAGTTACGGACACCACGACCTGGCCGACCTGATGGCCCTGATGACCGGCGCCGAGAAGCACGGCCCGGCCGCGACCTCCACCCTGGACGTGCTCTGGGTGCTCTACGACCGGGTGCTCCGGGTCTCCCCGCAGACCCTGGAGGACCCCGAGCGGGACCGCTTCCTGCTCTCCAAGGGCCACGGCCCGATGGCCTACTACGCCGTGCTCGCCGCCAAGGGCTTCCTGGACCCGGCGGTGCTGCCGAGCTTCGGCGCCTACGACTCCCCGCTCGGGCACCACCCGGACCGCCTGCTGGTGCCGGGCGTCGAGATCGGCTCCGGCTCGCTCGGCCACGGCCTGCCGCTGGCGGTGGGCACCGCGCTCGGCCTGCGGGCCCAGGGGCTGACCGGCCCGGCGGTCTGGGTGCTGCTCGGCGACGCCGAGTTCGACGAGGGCAGCAACCACGAGGCGGTCGCCTTCGCCGGAGCGACCGGACTGGACCGGCTGCACGCCGTGGTGATCGACAACTCCTCGGCCACGCACGGCTGGCGGGGCGGGATCGCCTCCCGCTTCGAGGCCGAGGGCTGGTCGGCGGTCACGGTGGACGGCCGGGACCACGAGGCGCTGCACCGGGCGTTCACCGCCCCGCACGACGGGCGGCCGCGCGCGGTGATCGCCCGGGTCGAGCCCAAGAACTGACGAAGAGGAACAGGGGAGAGGGAACGATGGAGACCACCGAGACCATGCGCGACCGCTTCATCGGGATCACCGGTGAACTGCTTGAGCAGGACCCGAGGTTGGCCGTGGTGCTGGCCGACATCAGCGCCGCCAGCCTGGAGGCGGAGGCCGCCCGGCACCCGGACCGGGTGATCAACGTCGGCATCCGGGAGCAGCTGCTGATCGGCGTGACGGGCGGGCTGGCGCTGGCCGGGCTGCGTCCGATCGCCCACACCTTCGCCAGCTTCCTGGTGGAACGGCCCTTCGAGCAGGTCAAGTTGGACCTGGGCCACCAGGGCGTCGGCGCGGTGCTGGTCAGCGCGGCGGGCTCGTACGACTGGCCGGCCGGGGGTCGTACCCACATGGCGCCGGGGGACGTCGCCCTGCTGGACACCCTGCCGGGCTGGACGGTGCACGTGCCGGGCCATCCGGACGAGGCGGAGCGGCTGCTGCGGCACGCGGCGGCGGACGGCGACGAGAAGGTGTACGTCCGGCTGTCGGTGCACCGGAACGCGGAGGCGATGCCGGTCGCGCCGGGCAGGTTCCTGACCGTGCGGCAGGGGCGGCGCGGGGTGGTGCTCGCGGTCGGGCCGATGCTGGACGCGGTGCTCGCGGCCACCGAGGGGCTGGACGTGACGGTGCTCTACGCGGCGACGGTGCGGCCCTTCGACGGGGCGGCGCTGCGGGCGGCGGTCGGGGACGGGCCGGCGGACGTGGTGCTGGTCGAGCCCTACCTGGCGGGCACCTCGGTCGGGGAGGCCAACGACGCGCTGGCGGAACTGCCGCACCGGGTGCTGGGGCTGGGCGTGCCGAAGGAGGAGCACCGGCACTACGGGACGATCCCGGAGCACCTGGCCGCCTACGGGCTGGACGCGGCGGGGCTGCGGGCGAGGATCGCGGCGTTCCTGCGGTGAGGGGGCCGCTGCGCGGGGCTCGAGCCGTTCCTGCGGTGGTTCAGTCGATCTCCAGGAGGGCGGTCGAGTCCGGGCCCAACAGGAGGCCGTCCGGGGTCTGTTCGGCCTTGCCGAAGGTGGCCAGGGGGGTGCCCGGGGGGACGGGGAGGAGGCGGTCCTCGGGGGCGAGGTTGACCGCGAGGCGGTGGGGGCCGCGGTGGACAACCAGCCAGCGGCCGAGCTCGTCGACGTCGACCCGGACGGCCGAGAGGTCGGGGTCGACGAGGGCGGGGTGGGCGCGCCGCAGACGGATCAAGGTGCGGTACCAGTCGAGGAGTTCGGCGTGGTGGCGGGCGCCGGGCTCGGTCCAGTCGAGGGTGGAGACCAGGACGGTGGCGGGGGCCTGCGGGTCGGGGACGTCCTCGGCGGCCCAGCCGTGGGAGGTGAACTCGCGGCGCCGGCCCTGCCGGACGGCCTCGGCCAGCTCCGGGTCCGGGTGGCTGGTGAAGTACTGCCAGGGGGTGGCGGCGCCCCACTCCTCGCCCATGAAGAGCATCGGGGTGAACGGCGAGGTGAGCACCAGCGCCGCCCCCGCTGCCAGCCGGCCGGGGGAGAGGGTGGCGGAGAGCCGGTCGCCCAGCGCGCGGTTGCCGATCTGGTCGTGGGTCTGGGTGTAGCCGAGCAGCCGGTGGCCGAAGGCGGCGGGGAACGGGCGGCCGTGGCTGCGCCCCCGGAACGAGGACCAACTCCCGTCGTGGAAGAAGCCCTTGGTGAGGGTCTTGGCCACGGCGGCGAGCGGTGCGGCGGCGAAGTCGCCGTAGTACGCCTGGGACTCACCGGTGAGGGCGGCGTGCAGCGCGTGGTGGAAGTCGTCGCTCCACTGGGCGGTCAGGCCGAGGCCGCCGGACTGCCGGGGGTTGGTGGTGCGCGGGTCGTTGAGGTCGGACTCGGCGACCAGGAACAGCGGCCGCCCGGTGGCTGCCCCCAACTTCTCGACCTCGACCGCGAGTTCCTCCAGGAAGGGGTAGGCCCGGTCGTCGGCCAGGGCGTGCACCGCGTCGAGGCGCAGCCCGTCGATCCGGTAGTCCCGCAGCCAGGCCAGCGCGCTGCCGATCAGGTAGGCGCGGACCTCATCGGAGCCGGGGGCGTCCAGGTTCACCGCCGCGCCCCAGGGGGTGTGGTGGCGGTCGGTGAAGTACGGGCCGAAGGCCGGGAGGTAGTTGCCGGAGGGCCCGAGGTGGTTGTGCACCACGTCGAGGACCACCCCGATGCCCTTGCGGTGCGCCGCGTCGACGAAGCGCTTGAGCCCCTCCGGTCCGCCGTAGGGCTCGTGCACCGCCCAGAGCGAGACCCCGTCGTAGCCCCAGCCGTGCCGCCCGGGGAAGGGGCAGACGGGGAGCAACTCCACGAAGTCCACGCCCAGTTCGACCAGGTGGTCGAGGCGCTCGGCGGCCGAGGCGAAGGTGCCGCCGGGCGTGAAGGTGCCCACGTGCAGCTCGTACACCACGGCCCCGGGCAGCGCCCGGCCCTGCCAGGGGGTGTCGGACCAGTGGAAGGCGGCGTGGTCCACGGGGCGGCTGAGGCCGTCCGGCCCGTACGGCTGGCGGGGCGAGCGCGGGTCGGGCAGCGGGCGGCCGCCGTCGAGGCGGAAGCCGTAGTCGCCCTCCGGCGCCTCGGCCCGCCACCAGCCGGCCCGGCCGGGCCAGGGCGCCATGGGGTGGGCGTCGCCGTCCACCTCGACCTCCACCCGGGACGCCACCGGCGCCCAGACCTGGTACTGCGTCACAGGGCGCTCCTCGTGCTGCGGTCGTGGGTCCGGCCCGGGCCGGCGGTCAAGTCTGGACCAGGAGGGCGACGGGAAGGGTGGCGAACAGCTCGGCCACCGGTACTTGTCCGCCTCCGAACCGACGTTGCGTCAGCTCCTCGTGCCAGGTGCCCGGCGGCAGCTCCAGCGTGGTGGTGCGCCAGCCGCCGGAGCGCTCCAGCCCGTACGGCAGCCTGGTCACGGCGGTGACGGTGCGCCCGCCCCGGGCGAAGGCGAGCAGGTGGCCGGCGGCCGGGCCGACGGCGGCCAGCGGGCGGTAGGGGCCCGGCTCCCCGGCCCGGCGCAGGTGGAGGGCGGTGGTGGTGAGGTGGAGCTTCTCCCGTGCCGGGTCGCCGTGCCGGGGAGCAGCGGAGTCGGTGAGGCGGACGGCCAGGGCGTCCAGGTCGACGGGGGCGCGGTTGTCCGGGTCGACCAGGGTGTGCAGCGGCTCCTCGCTGCCCTGGTAGAGGTCGGGCACGCCGGGGCCGGTGAGGTGGAGGAGGGCGGCGGCGAGCGAGTTGCTGCGCGCGTAGGGGGCGATCGAGTCGACGAAGCCCTCGATCCGGGGGCGGAGGGAGGCGTTGGCCAGGGCGGCCCGGGCGTGGTCGAGCACGGCCCGCTCGTACCGCTCGTCGGGGTCGGTCCAGGAGGTGGCGAGCTTGGCCTCGCGGACGGACTTGAGCAGGGTGGAGCCGAGCCGCTCGGGGGTGATCGGCCAGGCGGCCACCAGGGTCTGCCAGAGCAGCCAGGCGGTGGGCCGGTCCGGGCAGGGCCCGGCGGCGGTGGTCCAGGCCGCGCACTCGGCGGCCCAGCGCCCGGGCAGCTCGGCGAGCACGGCGAGGCGGGCCCGGGCGTCGGCGCTGCGCTTGGTGTCGTGGGTGGAGAGGGCGGTCATGGAGTGCGGCCGGTGCGCGTCCAGGTAGCCGTACCAGGCGTGGAACTCGGCCGGGCTCAGACCGGGGCGGGCGGGGCTGCCGCCGACCTCGTTCAGGCCGATCAGCGCGTTGAAGCGGTAGAAGGCGGTGTCCTCCACGCCCTTGGCGGCCACGGCGGCGGCGGTCTGGCCGAGGCGCGCGCAGAACTCGTCCTTGGCCGGGCCGCGCCCGTGCTCGCCGAGGGCCAGCGCCCGGACCAGCCCGGCGGCGCCGCTCAGCCGGGCCGGCACTCCGGCCAGTGCCGCGCTCACGCCCTCGACGGCCTCGGGCGGAGCCGGCTCGCCGGGCACCACGTAGGGACGGTAGACCGGATAGGCCGTCAGCAGCTCGGCCAGCACCTCCCGGACCGCCCAGGCCGGGTGGTCGGCCAGGCCGGTGTCGGCGGCGCAGATCCGGCCGACCAGGCGGACCAGGCGGCCCAGCTCGGCCGACAACTCGCCGTCGGGGGTGAGGAGTTCGGCCCGGCCGTGGCGGATCTCGGCGAGCATCCCGGCCGTCCCGGCTGCCCCGGCTGTCCCGGCCGGGTCGCCGGCGGCGGGCTCGCCGGTCCCGGCGCCCGGCGGCCGCGCGCCGTCGGGGCCCGGGACTCCTGCGGTGCCGGGCCCGCCCGGGTCGGTGGGCGCGGAGCGCGCCGGGGCGTCGTGCCAGGAGCCCGCGCTGGGACGGGTGGGCTCGAAGTGGGCCGGGTCGTGGGAGGGCGGGGCGGGCTCGGCCGCCGCGCAGTCGGCCCGGTAGGCGGTGGCCAGCCGCTCGGCGCCGAGGTGGTCGGTGAGGACGCCGTCGATCCGGCGCAGCGCGTCGTAGCCGGTGGTGCCGGCGCAGGGCCAGTCGGCGGGCAGGCGCTCCTCGCCGGTGAGGATCTTCTCGACCACGGTGTAGGCGCCGCCGGTGGCCGCCGCCAGGCGGCGCAGGTAGCCGCGCGGGTCGGCCAGGCCGTCGGGATGGTCGATCCGGAAGCCGTCCAGGACGCCGTCGGCGTGCAGCCGCAGCAGGGTGCGGTGGGTGGCCTCGAAGACCTCGGGGACCTCGACCCGGACCGCGATCAGCTGGTTGACGGTGAAGAACCGGCGGTAGTTCAGCTCGCTGTCCGCCACCCGCCACCAGGCCGGCCGGTACCACTGGTGCTGGACCAGCTCCGCGAGCGGGAGGTGCCCGGTGCCGGGCCGGATCGGCAGGGCGTGCTCGTGGTAGCGCAGGACCTCCCCGTCGACCGTCAGCTGGTCGAGCACCTCGCCGAGCCGCCCGCCGAGCAGCGGCAGCAGGACGCGCCCGCGCTCCGGCGCGTCGGCCGGGCCGTCCTGGGCGGACCAGTCGATGTCGAACCAGGCCGCGTACGGGGAGTCCGGGCCGTCCCGGAGCACCTGCCAGAGCGGCTGGTTGAGCCGCTCGGGGACGGGCAGTGCCATGTGGTTGGGCACCACGTCGGCGATCAGCCGCAGGTCGTGGCGGTGCGCCTCGGCCGCCAGCGCGCGCAGCGCGGCCTCGCCGCCGAGCTGCTCGCTGATCCGGGTGTGGTCGACGGTGTCGTAGCCGTGGGTGGAGCCGGGGGCGGCCTCCAGCAGCGGGGACAGGTGCAGGTGCGAGACGCCCAGGGCGGCCAGGTAGGGCACCGCCCGGCGGGCGTCGTGCAGGGTGAAGGCGGGCTGGAGCTGGAGGCGGTAGCTGGCGGTGGGCGGGCGCGACTGCGCTGACGTCATGGGGTGATGGGTACCCGCCCACCGGGCCCGTTATGGCGGTGTTGGTGCGAACGGCGTAGCCGTGTCAGGTCGTGACGCGCCGTCAGCCGCGCGGTCAGCCGGCCGCCGGGCGCGGCCCGACGCCGTGCAGCAGGGTCTCGACGATCCGGGTGGCCAGGGTGTCCGGGTCCGGGTCGCCGGGGAGCGGGCCGCCGTGCAGGGCCTCGCCGATCAGGGCGTAGAGGACCCGGCGCGCCCACTCGGGGTCGGCATCGGCGGCGATCACGCCGTCGTCCCGCATCCGGGAGAGCAGGGCGGTGCAGCGCCGGGCGATCTCCTCGTGGCGCCGGGCGGCCTGCTCGCTCAGGGTGGCGGCCGGGCCGAGCGCGAAGCCCCAGGCCCCCTTGACCCGCAGGACGTTGGCGGTGGCGCGGTGCAGGGCGACCAGCGGAGGGGCGGTCTCGGGGTTGCTGTCCTCGATGGCCCGCGCCAGCTTCTCGGCCGCGTCGGTGGCCAGTGCCTCCAACAGGGCCTGCCGGCTGGCGAAGCGGCGGTGGACGGTGATCCGGGTGACCCCGGCGGCCTCCGCGATCTGCTCCATCGAGGCGGCCGGATGCTCCGTCAGCACCCGCTCCGCCGCCTCCAGGATCGCGCGGACGCTGCGTTCGGCGTCGGCGCGCAGCGGGCGTCCCGCGGTCGTGCTCATCCCTGCCTCCAGACCGGTTCGTCGTCCCCGGAGACGTTACCGGGTGATTACTGATACTCCACTGTTGCATTTTTCTAGAGATCAGATACTGTCGTGTATCAGATGACGGAGCGTCAGCTCCCCGATCGAAGGAGTCCACCCATGCGCACCACCGCCCTGATCACCGGCGCGTCCTCCGGCATCGGCGCTGAGTTCGCCGAGCAGCTCGCCGCCCGGGGCCACGACCTCGTCCTGCTCGCCCGCTCCGCCGACCGGCTCACCGAGCTCGCCCGCCGGCTCGGCGAGGCCCACGGGGTGAGCGCCCACGTACTGGTCCAGGACCTCGCCGAGCCGGACGCCGCCCGCCGGGTCGGCGCCGAACTGGCGGAGCGGGGGCTGGAGGTGGGCCTGCTGGTCAACAACGCCGGCTTCGGCACCTGCGGCCGCTTCGAGGAGAACGACCCGCGCCGCGACCACGAGCAGCTGATGGTCAACGTGGTGGCGCTGGTCGGCCTCACCCACGAGCTGCTGCCCGGCATGCTGGCGCGCGGCCGCGGCTCGGTGGTGAACGTGGCCTCCACCGCCGCCTTCCAACCGACCCCGTACTTCGCCGTCTACGGCGCCTCCAAGACCTTCGTGCTGGACTTCGGCCTCGCCCTGCACCAGGAGTACCGCCGGCGCGGCATCAAGGTGCTGACGCTCTGCCCGGGCCCGGTGGAGACCGGCTTCTTCGAGGTGATCGGCACCCGGAAGGCGGCCGTGACGGGATCCTTCGCCCTGCCGGCGACGGTGGTGCGGGCGGCGCTGCGCGCGCTGGACCGCGACCGGGCCTACGTCACCCCCGGGCTGTCCAACCTCGTCGGCGCCCATCTGACGCCGCGTCGGCCGCGCACCCTGGTGGCGGCGGTCGCCGAGCGGATGTCGCGCGGGGCCCGGGACGCCGAGAAGACGGCGCCGCCCGCCCCGCGGGTGGCGGAGCGGGCGGCCTGAGCCGGGCACGCGTCAGGCGGGCCGCTGGAGCACCATCAGCGAACGGTCCGTCAGCCAGAGGGTGTCCCCGGCCTTGACCCGGGTGCCGGTGCCGCGGGCCGGGAGGGTGGGCAGGGTGGTGTCCACCACCACCTGCCACTCCTCGCCGTGGTCGGCCGGGACGGTGAACTCCAGCGGCTCGGAGTGGGCGTTGAAGAGCAGCAGGAAGGAGTCGTCGACGATCTTGCCGCCGCGCCGGTCCGGCTCCGAGATGGCGTGCCCGTTGAGGAAGACCGAGAGCGACTTGGCGTAGCAGGTCGACCAGTCCTCCTGGGTCATCTCGTCCCCGGCGGGGGTGAACCAGGCGATGTCGGTGAGGTCGTCGTGGGTGCCGGAGACCGGGCGGCCGTGGAAGAAGCGGCGGCGGCGGAAGACCGGGTGGTCGCGCCGGAGCCAGATCATCCCCTGGGTGAACTCCAGCAGCGAGGCCTCCGGGCCCGGGGCCTTCGGCCAGTGCACCCAGGAGAGCTCGTTGTCCTGGCAGTAGGCGTTGTTGTTGCCCAGCTGGGTGCGGCCGAACTCGTCGCCGTGGGAGAGCATCGGCACGCCCTGGGAGAGGAAGAGCGTGGCGATGAAGTTCCGCTGCTGGCGTGCCCGCAGCGCCTCCACCTCTGCGTCCTCGCTGGGGCCCTCGGCGCCGCAGTTCCACGAGCGGTTGAACGATTCGCCGTCGCGGTTGTCCTCGCCGTTGGCCTGGTTGTGCTTCTCGTTGTAGGAGACCAGGTCCCGCAGGGTGAAGCCGTCGTGGCAGGTGACGAAGTTGATCGAGGCGATCGGGCGGCGGCCGTCGTTCTGGTACAGGTCGGAGGAGCCGGTGAGCCGGGAGCCGAACTCGGCCAGCGTCGCGTTCTCCCCGCGCCAGAGGTCGCGGACGGTGTCGCGGTACATCCCGTTCCACTCCGTCCAGAGCGGCGGGAAGTTGCCGACCTGGTAGCCGCCCTCGCCCAGGTCCCAGGGCTCGGCGATCAGCTTGGCCTGGGAGACCACCGGGTCCTGCTGGCAGAGGTCGAAGAAGGAGGACAGCCGGTCCACCTCGTGGAACTGCCGGGCCAGGGTGGCCGCCAGGTCGAAGCGGAAGCCGTCCACGTGCATCTCGGTGACCCAGTACCGCAGCGAGTCCATGATCAGCTGGAGCACGTGCGGGCTGCGCATCAGCAGGCTGTTCCCGGTGCCGGTGGTGTCCTCGTAGAACCGCTGGTCCTTGGCCAGGCGGTAGTACGAGGCGTTGTCCAGGCCGCGGAAGGAGAGCGTCGGGCCGAGGTGGTTCCCCTCCGCGGTGTGGTTGTAGACCACGTCGAGGATCACCTCGATGCCGGCCGCGTGCAGCGCCTTGACCATCGACTTGAACTCCTGCACCTGCTGCCCGCGGTCGCCGCCGGAGGAGTAGGAGGAGTGCGGGGCGAAGTAGCCGATGGTGTTGTAGCCCCAGTAGTTGGACAGCCCGAGGTCGCGCAGCCGGTGGTCGCGGACGAACTGGTGCACCGGCATCAGCTCGATCGCCGTCACCCCGAGCTTGGCCAGGTGCTCGATCACCGCCGGGTGGCCGATGCCCGCGTACGTGCCCCGGATCTCGTCCGGGATGCCGGGGTGCAGCCTGGTCAGGCCCTTGACGTGCGCCTCGTAGAGCACGGTGCGGTGGTAGTCGGTGCGCGGCGGGCGGTCGTTCCCCCAGTCGAAGTAGGGGTTGATCACCACGGAGTGCATGGTGTGCGGGGCGGAGTCCAGGTCGTTCCGCCGCTCGGGGGCGCCGAAGTGGTAGCCGTAGACCGACTCGTCCCAGTCGATGTGGCCGCTCATCGCCTTGGCGTACGGGTCCAGCAGCAGCTTGGAGCTGTTGTGCCGCTGGCCGAGCCCGGGGTTGTGCGGGCCGTGCACCCGGAAGCCGTAGCGCTGGCCGGGCTGGATCCCGGGCAGGTAGGCGTGCCGGACGAAGGCGTCCGTCTCGCGCAGCTCCACCGACTGCTCGGAGCCGTCCTCGCCGAGCAGACAGAGCTCGATCCGGTCGGCGCTCTCGGAGAACACCGCGAAGTTGGTGCCGGCTCCGTCATAGGTGGCGCCGAGCGGGTACGGCTGCCCAGGCCAGATCTGCATCCTGCCTCAACTTCCCTGGCACATAGCGGAATTGACGCTTCAATCGAGATGCCCGGCATCCTGCCGGGGCATGCCCGTACGGCTCGTGCCGTGACGTACGGCACAGCTCGATGTTCCCCGGCCACCGCTCCTCGGACGAGCGAATGGCCGTCGGTTCGCCCGAACGAGTGTCCGTCCCCGGAGCATTCCCGCGCACTTGACGGAGTGCGGGGCACTCGCCGGAGCGAGGGTTGTGCGCGCAAGGGGCTGCGCCCCTCCAGCTGCGGGCAGTACTCTTGATCGTCCGTCAGATCGCGTCAGGTCGCGGCCGGACCGATCGCGGTGGGGCCCGGCAGCGGGCCGAGAGGTGTGAGGTAGCGCATGGTGGTCCCCGCCGACGGCGGCTCCGGGCGGAGCGAGGCGCCGACGGCGGTGCTGCGCGGCGGCCCCCCGAGGCGCCCCACCGTCCCGGCCCAGGGCGGTCCGGCGGAGAGCGTCCCGCTGGCGTGGACGGCGGGCCAGTGGGGGCAGGCCGACCAGCGGGTCCGGCTGGCGGGCCGCGCGTACGTCTGGCTCAACCTGGTCGAGCAGCGCCTGCGCTCCCTGGTGGACGAGGTGCTCCGCCCGGTCTACGCGCCCGCCCACGGCGAGGACTGGGTGACGGCCGCGGCCGGCCCGGCCGGCGAGGAGTGGGTGCACCGGGCCGGCGCGGTCCGCGAGGTCAGCCGCCGCAAGGGCTACCTGCTCGACCCGGCCGACGACGACCCGCTGGTCTTCCTCACCCTCCCGCAGCTGCGGGAGCTGATGGTGCAGCACTGGCCGTGCTTCGAACCGCACCTGATCGACCGCCGGGAGATCGAGCTCGCCCTGGACGAGCTGGAGGTCGCCCGGCACGTGGTCTCCCGCAACCGCAGCCTCTCCACCACCGTGCTGGCCCAGACCGAGCGGGCCGCCGCCCGGCTGCTCGGCCTGCTGGACGGCGGGGGCGGCGGCGGGGTGCCCGGCGACGTGGTCGAGGACCTGGTCGGCGGCCGCTTCGCCGACGTGGTCTCGGTGCACGCCGACCGGGTCCGGCTCCAGCGCGACCTGCCGGTGGAGGACCTGCTCGACGGCGCCCGCCGGCTGGACGCCCTCGGCATCGGCCTCGGCATGCTCTGCCAGAACTACACCGGCAAGCGCCTGGTCCGCCTCGCCTCCGACGGCTGCCGGGTGCGGCTGCTCTTCCTCAACCCGGCCGGCAGCGCCGTCCGCCGCCGCGAGCGCGAACTGGGCCTCGGGCGCGGCGAACTGGCCCGCTCGATCGAGATGAACATCATGCACGTCCGCCGGGTCCGGGCCCACCTGCGCGACCAGGCCTCCTTCGAGATCCGGGTCTTCGACGAGACGCCGCGCTTCACCGCCTACCTGGTGGACGGCCCGCGCACCCCCGGGCGGCGCCGCTCCGGCGACATCGGCGTGGTGCAGCCGTACCTGCGGCGCACCCGGGGCATCGAGTCGCCCGCGCTGGTGCTGCGCGGCGGCGGGGCCGAGCCGGGGCTGCTGGAGGTCTACCGCGAGGAGTTCGAGGACAGCTGGGGAGACTCCCGGGCGGTCTCGTGAGGACGGCCGCGCGGGTGGTGGTGACGGGACCCGGCGGGACCGGCTGTCACTGGGGCACGCGATGATGGGGTCCACAGCGACCGCACCGACGGAAGGACATCTCGGATGAGCTGGTGGAAGGAGCCCCTGGTCGGCTTCGATCTGGAGACCACGGGCACCGACCCGGCGACCTCCCGGATCGTCACCGCCGCGCTGGTCGACACCTTCGGCGGCCGCCCGGAGCGCGTGCTCAACTGGCTGCTCGACCCGGGCGTCCCCGTCCCGGCCGAGGCCACCGCGATCCACGGCATCACCGACGAGCAGGCCCGGCGGGACGGCCGCCCGGCCGCGCTCGCGGTCGAGGAGATAGCCCACGCCCTCTGCGAGCGGCTGGCCGCCGGCCGGCCGGTGGTGGCGTTCAACGCCCCGTTCGACCTGTCCCTGCTGGACGCCGAACTCGCCCGCCACGGCCGCCCCTCGCTGGCCGCCCGGCTCGGTGGCGAGGTCGTCCCGGTGATCGACGCGCTGGTCGTCGACCGCGCGGTGGACCGCTACCGCCGCGGCTCGCGCACCCTGCAGAACGTCTGCGAGGTCTACGGCGTCGAGCTCACCGACGCCCACGAGGCCGGCAGCGACGCCCTCGCCGCGGTCCGCGTCGCCGTCGCCCTCGGCGAGCGCTACCCGGCCGAGGTCGGCGCCCTGACGCCGGCCCAGCTGCACGCCCGTCAGATCGCCTGGCACCGCACCTGGGCGGCCGACCTCCAGGCCTGGCTGCGCCGCGAGAAGGACCCGGCGGCGGAGATAGACCCGACCTGGCCCCTGCGCTGACGGCTGCTGCCCGCGGTCGCGCGTCGGAAGGCGGCCCGCGGGCAGCTGAACCACCGTCAGCCGGATGCGGGTGCCGCGGTTCCGCTGCGCGCCCGCGCGGCGGAGCCGCAGATCGGCAGGGCCCCGGGCCCTCGGCGTGACCTTTGTCATGTTCGCCGTACGGGGCACCGAACCGGCCGTCTGCGTCCGGTCGCCGACTGTAGGCTCGCCGCCGTTCGTACCCGTCGGTAGGGGAGGTGCTCGGTGGCGGACAAGCTCGGCGGCCTGCTGCGCGGGTTCCGGGACGAGGCGGGCCTGACGCAGGAACAGGTCGCCGAACGGTCCGGGGTCAGCGTGCGCACCATCCGCCGCCTGGAGAGCGGGAGTTCCACCAACCACCGGATGGGCACGGTCCAGCTGCTCGCCGACGCGCTCGGCCTCGGCGAGCAGGACCGGGCCCGGCTGGCCGCGACCCTGGCCGGATCGCCCGGCGACCCGGTCGGCCCCACCACGCCGGCGACGACCACCGCCCCGGACGAACCGCCGGCCTCCGTACCCACCGCCCCGGACGACCTGACCGCGGCCGCGCTCGAACTGGCCACCGAGGTCCGGCGCCGCTGGCGGCGGGAGGAGGCCCAGCGCCGGGTCCACGACCCGTTCCCGCTGCCGGTCCGCTGGCAGGCGGCACCGTCCGGCCTGACGGACCGTCCGGAGAACATCCAGCGGCTCGGGCCGGGCGGCCGGTCGCAGGAGGTCGACCTCGGCGGCGACCTGCGCGCGGTGGCCGAGGTCTACCGCCGGATCCCGTCCGGCCGGCTGGTGATCCTCGGCCGGGCCGGCTCGGGCAAGTCCGTGCTGGCCATCCGGTTCACCCTCGACCTGCTCGCGGCCCCGGCGGCCGGCGGCCGGGTGCCCGTCATCCTCGGCGTGGGCTCCTGGGACCCGTCCACCACCGCCCTGCGGGACTGGCTGGTCGCCCGGCTGCTGCGCGACCACCCGCACCTGGCCCGCCGCAGCGCCCGGGGCGCCACCCTGGCGGCGGCGCTGGTCGACGCCGACCTGGTGCTCCCGGTGCTGGACGGCTTCGACGAGATGGCCCCCGGCCTGCGCCGCGAGGCCCTCGAAGCGCTCAACGCGACCTCCTCCCCCCTGGTGCTCACCAGCCGGCGGGCGGAGTACGCCGACGCGGTCGGAGCGGCCCACGCACCGCTGGTCTGGGCCGGTGCCGTCGAGCTCACCGACCTGACCCTCGACGACCTCGCCGACTACCTCCCCCGGACCACCCGTGCCCACCTGGCCACCGCCGATTCGGCGGCGCCCGCCGCGGGCCGTCCCGCCGAGGCGCCCGCCGGTGCCTGGGACGCGGTGCTCGCGCGACTGCGCCGTGCCCGGGACGCGCACGACCCCCGGGGTGCGGACCTGGCGGCGGTGCTGACCACCCCGCTGATGGTCATCCTGGCCCGGACGCTCTACAGCGACACACCCGGCCGCGACCCCGCCGAGCTCCTCGACCCCACCCGGTTCCCCACCGCCCGCAGCCTGGAGGAGCACCTGCTGGCCGGCTTCGTGCCCGCCGTCTACCGCCGCCGCGCCCCGGAGCGGGACGCCGGTGGCCGGCGGGCCGGGGCGCCGTTCGCCGACCCGGCCCGGGCCGAGCGCTGGCTCGGCCACCTCGCCCGGCACCTGAACCGGCTGGACCACGAGCAGCGCGACCTGGCCTGGTGGCAGCTCAGCGACTCGCTCTCCCGCCGCTCCCGGAGCCTGGCCGTCGTGCTGGCCACCGGACTCAGCGTGGCGATCGCGGACTGGCTGCTCTGCCTCCTCCTCAGCCCGCTCCCCGGGTTCCGACTCCTGCTCCAGGGAACGCTGCTGGGCCTGGCGGCCGGGCTCGCCTTCGGCTCCGTCTACGCGCTGGCGGACCGCTCGCGGAGCGGCGCGCCGCTCGAACCGGCGGGCGTCCGGCTGACCCTGCGGCGCGGACCCGGAGGGCTCGGCCGCCGACCGCTGCGCACCTTCGCGATCCGCGCCGGTCAGGGGCTGTTCGGCGGAGCCGTGATGGGCACCGGCTGCGCCCTCGCCCTCACCACCGAACGCGCGGTGGCCTCGGGGACCCCGCTCGCCGACCGGTGGGTCGTCGAGGGCACCCTGATCGACGTCCTGGTCTTCGCCCTCACCTTCGGCCTGGCCGCCGCCCTGGTCTTCGGGTTGGTGGCCGCGCTGGAGGCACCGGTCGACGTGACCGCCGCCGCCACCCCGGCCGTGCTGCTCGCCTCCAACCGCACCACCGTGGGCCGGCAGTTCCTGGTGCTGGCCCCGGCCCTCACCCTGGCCATCGCGCTCACCGGCCGCCTCCTGGTGCAGCTGCTCCGGGGCTCGCTGGACCGGCGGTTGGAATGGGAGTTCTGGGACGGCCTGCTGATCGGGGCGGTCGGCGGCCTGGGCGGCGCCGCCGCGTACCTGCTGGCCTTCACCGCCTGGGGCCAGTGGCTGCTGCTGGCCCGGATCTGGCTCCCGCTGACCGGCCGGCTGCCGTGGGACCCGGCGGCCTTCCTCGACGACGCGTACCAGCGCGGGGTGCTGCGGCAGACCGGTGCGGTGCACCAGTTCCGGCACCTCCGGCTGCAGCACCACCTCGGCGGCCGCTGCGGCCGGACGCCTCCGGGCCTCGGCCCGGGGCCGGCCGCCGGAGCCTGACGACCGGTCAGCGATGGCCGGTGGCATGGCCTGTCCACCGGACGCGGGCCGCCACCAGGATCGGGACGACCGGCCCGCCGCGTGCCACCCCGCCGCACGGGCCCTCCCGACGAAGGGTTCCCCGATGACCTCCGCGATGCCCACCCGCCTCGCCGCCGGCGTGGCGGTGCTGCTCGCCGTCCTGACCGGTGCCGCCCCGGCCGGTGCTGCCGCCCCCGCGACCGCCGCCGTCTCCGCCGCCGTCCCGGTCTTCGCCGACGGCCAGGGCCTGACCGTGCTGGCCGGTGCCACCGAGGTGCACGGCCCCGGCGACTTCACCATCACGGTGACGACCCCTCAGGTCGCCGGGAAGCACCGGATCCGGATCCTGCTCCCGGCGGGCTACGACGCCGACCCGGGCCGCCGGTGGCCGGTCGCCTACTTCCTGCACGGCGGTGGCGGTGGGGTGGACGACGTGGCCGCCGCGCCCGCGCTGCACTCGGACTCGATGATCACCGTGGTGCCGGACGGCGGGCTGAAGGGCTGGTACGCCGACTGGCTGATGCAGAACACGGCGGAGGGGGCGGCGAACTGGGAGACCTTCCACCTCACCCAGGTCGTCCCGTTCGTCGACGCCAACCTGCGCACCGTCGCGGACCGGGCGCACCGGGCGGTGACCGGGCTGTCGATGGGCGGCTTCGGCGCGCTGCACTACGCCGAGAGCCGGCCCGACCTGTTCGGCCACGTCGCGGCGCTGTCCGGCGGCATCGACTTCGGCATCTGGCAGGTGCGGGCGGCGGTGCTGGCCACCGAGCTGAACGTGACCGGCGCCTGGTGCGCGGTCAGCAGCTCCTCGGGCTCCGGCTCGGGCGACTGCACCGGCTACGGCCCCTACGTCGACAGCGACGCGATCTTCGGCTCGCCGTACCCGGTCTTCAACGCGGACCGGATCTGGAAGGCGGTGGACCCGGCCGCGCCGAAGAACCTGGCCCGGCTCTCCGCCACCGGCATCACGCTCTACACCGGCAACAACGACGTGATCGACGCCAACACCGCCGTCGCCTCCAGGAACGTCAAGAACCGGCTGGACGCGCTGGGCATCCCCAGCCGCCTGGTCGACTACGGCAACGGCGCGGCGCTCGCCCCGACCTGCAACGGCGGCCACAACTACGGCTGCTGGGCCCCGGCCTTCGCCGACTACGTGCCGCGCCTGGCCGCGGCCTTCGCGGCAGCGGGCTGACCGGCCGTCACCCGCGCCTCCCCGTACCGACCCGAGCGATCCCCAGAGGAGCACAGCCATGAAGCACACCCGGCAGCGGTTCGCGGCCGTCATCGGAGCGGTGGCGGCGGCAGCCGCGCTGCTGACCGCGGGCACCGCCCAGGCCGCCCCGGCGGGCGACCACTCCGCCACCCTCGCGGCGCTGAAGACCTTCCAGGCCGCCGCCGGCCCGGGCGCCGGGATCTTCGCCGGCGACGCCACCGGCTCCTGGCAGCTGTCGGTCGGCACCAGCACCATCAACACCAGCAAGCCGGTGCTGGCCGACCAGTACTTCCGGATCGGCAGCCAGAGCAAGTCCTTCACGGCGGCGACCGTGCTCGCCCTGGCGGACGAGGGCAAGGTCGCGCTGGACGCGAGCGTGGCGACCTACCTGCCGGGCGTGGTGAGCGGCAACGGCCACGACGGCACCGTCATCACGGTGCGTCAGCTGCTCCAGCACACCAGCGGAATCCCCTCCTACGACCCGCTGGGCAGCCTCGCCCTGGCCGAACCGGACGGGTCCTTCAAGGCGGCCACCCTGGTGCGCGAGGGACTGAAGCGGCCCCCGGCCGGAGCCCCGGGCACCGTGTTCAGCTACTCCAACACCAACTACCTGATCCTCGGCATGATCGTGGAGAAGGTGACCGGCCTGCCCGTCCACGAGGCCGTCACCCGCCGGGTGATCCAGCCCCTCGGCCTGACCCGCACGCTCTTCCCCGCCCCCGGCGACCGGGCCCTGCCCGCGCCGGGCATCCCCGGCTACCACGGTGCCCGGCTCGGCCCCTTCTTCTTCTGGAGCCCGGCCCTCGACTACGACCCCTCGCTGTTCGGCCCGGCCGGGGCGGTCATCTCCACCGAGCAGGACCTCGCGACCTTCTACCGGGCCCTGCTGAACGGGCAGGTGCTCTCCCCGGCGATGACCGCCGAGCTGCTCGCCACCACCCCGGTCACCAGCGACGCGTACGGCCTCGGCGTGTTCAGGATGACCCTGTCCTGCGGCGGCGAGGCGTGGGGCCACAACGGCGGCGTCCCCGGCTACTTCAGCCAGACGGTGGCCACCAAGGACGGCCGGTACGCCTCCGCGATGACCAACGTGCACTTCACCAACAACACGCCCGTGCAGCAGATCTTCACGCTGCTGGACACCGCGCTCTGCGAGAGCCACCGCTAGCGGTGCGCGCCACCGGCTGACGGGCCCTCATACGGAGGGGAATGCGGGCCCGTAGCCGTTGGCCGCCAGCCAGGGGAGGAGGCGGGCGAGGGCGGAGACCGTCTGGGAGCGGTCGCCCCCGCCGTCGTGGAGGAGGACGACGCCGCCGGGGCGGAGGTCGTGCTGGACGCGGGAGAGGATGGCGTCGGCGCCCGGGCGGCTCCAGTCGCGCGGGTCGACGGACCAGCCGAGGGGACGCAGGCCGTTCCGGGCGGCGACCGACCGGTTCTCGTCGGTGAAGGCGCCGCCGGGCGCGCGGAACCAGGGGACCTGGGTGCCGGGCCCGCCCGCCTGGACGATCATCGCCTTGGCGTCGACGATCTCCTCCACCATCCGCTGCCGGGGCAGCGCCGCGAACGGCTGGGGGTGGTTGACGCTGTGGTCGCAGAGCCGGTGCCCCTCCGCGCGGATGCGCCGGACCAGCTCCGGGTGCGCGGCGGCGTTCCTGCCCGTGACGCAGAAGGTGGCCCGGACGCCGTACCGGGAGAGCAGGTCCAGGACCTGGCCGGTCGCCGCCCCCGGGCCGTCGTCGAAGGTCAGCGCGACGCCGTGGCCGGTCCCGGTGGAGGTCACCAGCTCGGTCGAAGTCCCTTGCGGGGGAGGGGGCTTCGGTGCGCTCGGCCTCGGGGTGCTCGGCTTCGGCGGCGGTGGCTCGGACGGCGACGGGGAGGCCGGCTTCGCGGGGGAGGGCGGTCGGGGGCTCGACGGCTTCGGGGTCGGCGTGGGCGTGGGTGAGGGTGCCGGTGTCGGAGGATCCGTGCGGCCGGCCGTCGGTGACGGGGCGTCGGAGGAGGCCGGGGAGGAGGGGGACGCCGACACCGTGCCGGCCGGCCGTTCCGTGGCCACGGGGGCGACGGAGCAGCCGGCCAGCACGGCGGCGAGCAGGACCAGGGATGACCGGTGGCGGGGCGTCCACATGGCGGGTGGCTCCTGGGGTCGCGGACCGGCGGGGAGACACCAGGAAGGACGAGGCGAACACCTGCCCGGGTTCCGCACGGCGCACCGCACCGGCGCGAACCGGCCAAGGTCGGAAGGCCGGCCTCAGAACGGGTGCCAGCGCACCTCGGTGGCCCCCTCCCGGAGCGAGGCCACCCGGCGGGTGAACTCCGCGAGCGCCGACGGGTTCCCGGCCGCCTGCTGCGCCACCCAGGAGGCACTGGCGGTCTCCCGGGCGCCGCGCAGCACGGCGAAGCCGGGCCAGTCCCGGACGTCCAGGCCGTAGGCCTCGGTGAAGGCGAGGTACTCCTCCTCCGGGACGCCGTAGCGGTCGTGGCTGAGGGCGAGCACCACCAGGTCGTGTTCGCGCAGGTCCGAGGAGGCCGTCTCCAGGTCGAGCAGGACGGGCCCGTCCGCGCCGACGTGGACGTTGCGGGGGAGGGCGTCGCCGTGGATCACGCCCGGGGGCAGCGCGGGGACCAGCTCGGCGAGGGCGGCCTGGTGGTCGGCCCGGCGGGCCCGCAGGAAGGCGACGTCCTCGGGGGCGACCGCGGTGGCGGCGGTGGCCAGCCAGCGGTCCACCGGGGCGAGCAGGTCCCGGGCCGGGAGGTCGAACGGTGCGGCGGGCAGGGCGTGCAGCGCCCGCAACAGCGGGGCCAGGTCGGCCGGGCGGGCCGGGCGGACGGCCGGGGCGAGCCGGTGCCAGAAGGTGACGGGGTGTCCGTCGACCTCGAAGACGGTGGACGCCCAGGGGCGGACGACGGGGAGGCCCTGGCCGTCGAGCCAGTCCGCGACGGCCAGTTCGCGCCGGGCCCGGCCGGCCACCTCCGTCCCCCGGCCCACCTTGGCGACCACGGCGGGGGAGCGCAGGTCGAAGACGGCGTTCTCCGCGAGCGCGAGCAGCTCGGCGTCCCGCGGTTCGGGCAGCCCGGCGGCGGCGCAGGCGCGGGTGAGCAGGGCAGCGGCACGGGAGGCGTCGAAGACGGTCATCCGAGCATCATCGCCCAGCGCACCCGCAGGCCCCGCCTTCCGCGGTGCCGGGTCGGGGGACGCGGGGCGGACCGGGGGACGGGAGGTGCGGGGCTCGAAGCGGCAGGTCGGGGCGGAGGGAACCGGGCGGCGCGGCGGGATCTGACGGGTCGTCGGGTCGGTGAGGGTCGGTCTCAGGGTGGAACTCCACCCTGAGGGGGAGGCGTATCCGACCGGAGCAGGAGGTGGCGGCCACCGCGCGCAGGTCAGGATGGGTCAGGGCCGTGCCACGGCCTTCGGGGGGTGCACCGACCGGGGCCCGCTCGTCCGGCCGGACGGGGGGTCTCGTAGGATGCTCACACTCACTTACCTGCCGACCGGCTAACAAGACGTCAGCCGGTCTCTGCCGTCGCCCGTGTCCCGTCCCCCAAGGGCAGCGGTGAACCATGCCCAGGAGGCACAGCGAGCATGTTCCACCGGATCGGACAATTCGTCGTCAAGCGCGCGTGGTGGGTGATCGTCGCCTGGGTGGTCGCCGCCATCGGGATCATCGCCACCGCGCCGCCGCTCACCGCGCAGACGGATCAGAGCAGCTTCCTGCCCCGCCACTACGAGTCCATCCGGGCTTCGGTGGTGCAGCAGGAGGCGTTCCCCGCCAGCTTCACGCCCTCCGCCTTCGTGCTCTTCGAGCGCACGGACGGCGCCCCGCTCGCCGAGGCGGACAAGGCGGCGATGGCCAAGGTGGTCAAGGGCCTCGAGGACAAGAAGGTCAAGTTCGTCGAGCACGTGCTGCCGGTGACCGACCTGACCACCTCGAAGGACGGCAAGTACGCCCTCTCCGCCATCGGCATGGAGAAGGACAAGGCCTACACGCCCGAGGCCGCCGACAGCGCGAAGGAGCTGCGCGAGACCGCCAAGCAGCTCGGTGAGGGCAGCTCCCTCAAGGTGCAGCTGGGCGGCCAGGTCGCCCAGAACCTGGACCAGAAGGACTCCTCCGAGCTGGCCAACGCGCTGATCGGCCTCGGCACGATCGTGATCATCCTGCTCACGCTCGGCATCATCTTCCGCAGCCCGATCATCGCCTTCCTGCCGGTGCTCTCGGTCTTCGTCTACTCGATGGTCGCCAACGGCCTGATCGGGTACGCGGTGAAGGCCTTCGGCCTCAAGGCCGACAGCTCGGTCTCGGCGATCCTGATCATCGTGCTGTTCGGCGTCGGCACCGACTACTTCCTCTTCCTGATGTTCCGTTACCGCGAGCGCCTGCGGGCCGGTGACGACCGGAAGGAGGCCGTGGTCAACGCGGTCGGCCGGGTCGGCGAGGCGATCACCTCCGCCGCCGGTGCCGTGATCGTGGCCTTCAGCGTGCTGGTGCTCTCCAGCCTCGGCATGTTCAAGGCCATGGGTCCCTCGCTGGCCATCGCGGTCGGCGTGACCGCCGTCGCCTCCGTCACCCTGGTGCCGGCGATCCTGTCGCTGATCCCGCAGAAGGTCCTGTTCTGGCCGTCCAAGGCCTGGCAGCGCGAGCCCGAGGGCGCCAAGTTCGCCGCGCTGGGCCGCCTGGTGCAGCGCCGCCCGCTGGTCACCGCGATCGCCTCCGGTGCCCTGCTGCTCGCCTTCTCGGCGGCCGCGCTCGGCTACAAGGGCACCTTCGACCTGGCGGCCGGCTCGATGCCGAAGACCAAGGAGTCGATGGTCGTCCAGGACACCATGATGAAGGCGTTCTCGGCCGGCGCCGCCGACCCGAGCCACGTCTACGTCAAGGCCAAGGAGGGCTCCAAGCTCGACGAGGCCGCCTTCCCGGCGTACGTCGCCGAGCTGGGCAAGGTCCCCGGCGTGGCCACGGTCGTGCCGAAGCCCGAGGTCAGCAAGGACGGCACGGTCGCCGACTTCACCGTCATGCTCAAGGACGCCCCGGCCACCAACGAGGCCATCGCGACCGTGACCGACCT
The DNA here is from genome assembly GCF_053602875.1 of Kitasatospora sp. NPDC004289. NCBI lineage: Bacteria > Bacillati > Actinomycetota > Actinomycetes > Kitasatosporales > Streptomycetaceae > Kitasatospora > Kitasatospora sp. NPDC004289. The sequence goes on from NZ_JBSGEL010000043.1 coordinate 68,723, forward strand.
GCGTGACGTCGCCCACGCCAAGACCCCGACCGGCACCGACGCCCTGGTCGGCGGCGTGACCTCGATCTACAAGGACATCAACTCCGCGATGGCCCGCGACTACTCGCTGGTTTTCCCGGTCGCGGCCGTCCTGATCATGCTGATCCTCGGCCTGCTGCTGCGCAGCGTGGTGGCCCCCTGGTACCTGATGGCGGCCGTCGGCCTCGGCTTCACCGCCACCGTCGGCGCCACCAGCCTGATGTTCCAGCACGTCCAGGGCGAGACGGGCGTGATGTTCATGCTCCCGATGCTCATCTACCTGTTCGTGGTGGCCATCGGCACCGACTACAACATCCTGATGATCGCCCGTCTGCGGGAGGAGGCGGCCGAGGGCCACGACCCGCGCAGCGCGGCCTCGTTGGCGATCCGTCACGGCGGCCCGACCATCGCGGCGGCCGGCTTCATCCTGGCGGCCACCTTCGGCACCATGCTGCTGGCGGGGAACATCTTCTTCAGCGAGATCGGCTTCTCGGTGGCCTTCGGCATCATCGTCTCGGCCTTCGTGATGTCGCTGTTCTTCACCCCGGCGCTGACCGCGCTGCTCGGCAAGTGGGCCTGGTGGCCGGGGCACGCCCAGCTGCCCGGCCACGGCGCCGAGCCGGCGGACGTGCGGAACCCGGAGCCGGCCGGCCGCCACTGAGGCGCCGCAGGCCGTAGCACCCGCACCGGCGGGAACGGGCCACCGGCCTGTCCAGATCCGCCTACCTCACCTCCAAGGTGGTGGTGCTCGGCGCCG
>NZ_JBSGEL010000044.1:0-69245 GCF_053602875.1 Kitasatospora sp. NPDC004289
AGAACAGCGCCTCGTTGAGCTTCTCGCCGGCCCGCAGGCCGGTGTAGCGGATCTCCACCTCCTCCGCCTCCAGCTGCACCTGACGGGCGAAGTTGCCATGCTCGCCGCCACCCCGCTCTCCGAATGGCAGCGGGTCTCCGCCGCTCTTCTCCTTGATGGCCTCGATCAGCTGGCTCTTGCGGAGGCGTCCGGTACCGCTGATCCCGAGGGTCGAGGCGAGCTTCTGCAGCTCGGCCAGGACCAGGCCGTCCAGGCCCGCGGCGGCGGTACGACGGCGCCGCGCCGGGGCCGCGGGGGCGTTGGCCGCGTCCGACGCCTCGGCGTCCGGGCGCGCGCCCATCAGATCGGTGGAGTCGCTCACTAAGGGTCCTTCCCTGGAGCGGACGTCGGCCTGTCTGGCTCGGCGACCGGTTGTGCTGTCCTGACCAACGCTCGACTGCGTCGGTCCGAGGCGGTGATCCCCCGAATGGCTCTGCCAATCGGGGAAGAGCTGCGATGTGCACGGTGGTGCGAAGTGGCGCGGGCCGGGCTTCGTGCCGACCCCGCTGCCCGCGATTCCCGGGCCCCCGTCGCGTCACGGCGACCGGGCCCCATCCGGGCGCGGTGCTACGTGGGAGGCCGCGGGAGGGAGTCAGGTGCCGTCACGGCTTCGGGATACGGCCGCATCCGCGCAGGCAGGCTGCGTACGCGCTGCGGAGGGGTCCCGGAGGATCGTGGTCCCGTTCGGCCACGGCCCCACTCGTGCGGACTGGCCGCAGCTGTGGGAGGGCGGGATCGGGACGCGGCGCACCGCACCCCGGAGGGCATCTGGTGCAGCAATGAGGTTAACACTACCGACCCCCTGACACATTCCCCGGCCCTGTTCTCGTCAATCGTGTCCGCGCGGGCGAACCGCTCAGCCGTCCAGCGGGAGCACCTGGGTGCCGGCGGCGTCCAGGTCCAGCCGGTGCGCGGCGAAGTCCGGGCCCGCGAAGGAGAGCAGCTTCTCGGCTCCGGCCTCGTCCGCCAGCGCCAGCACCGTGGGGCCGGCGCCGGAGATGACGGCGGGCACGCCCTCGGCGCGCAGGGCACCCACCAGGGCGGCGCTGCCGGGCATGGCGGAGGCGCGGTAGTCCTGGTGCAGGCGGTCCTCGGTGGCGGCGAGCAGCAGTTCCGGACGGTTCGTCAGGGCCTCGACGAGCAGGGCCGCGCGGCCCGCGTTGACGGCCGCGTCACCGAGCGGGACGGTCTTGGGCAGCAGGCCGCGGGCGGTCTCGGTGAGCACCTCGGTGGAGGGGATGAAGACCACCGGGACGACCCGGGAGGACGGCTCCAGGCGGACGGCCTTGGCCGACTCCTCGTCCGTCCAGGCGATGGTGAAGCCGCCGCGCAGGCAGGCCGCGACGTTGTCGGGGTGGCCCTCCAGCTCGGAGGCGAGGGCCAGCAGGGCGTCGTCGTCCAGGGCGGACGGGCCGCCGATGGTGACGGCCCGGGCGGCCACGATGCCCGCGCAGATGGCCGCGGAGGAGGAGCCGAGGCCCCGGCCGTGCGGTATCCGGTTGGCGCAGACGACCTCCAGGCCGCGCGGCTGGCCGCCGAGGCGGTCGAAGGCGGCGCGCATCGAACGGACCATCAGGTGCCGTTCGTCGCGCGGCAGGGAGTCCGCCCCCTCGCCCGCGATGTCCACCGAGAGGCCGCTGTCGGCCACCCGGACCACCACGTCGTCGTACAGGCCGAGGGCGAGTCCGAAGGCGTCGAAACCGGGGCCGAGGTTGGCACTGGTCGCGGGGACCCGGACCCGGACGGCGGCAGCACGGAACGCGGGACCAGCCATGGTGGTGGGACTCTCCTGAGGGATGACGGCCCGGTTGGGGGGCGGGCCTGCGGTGGTACGTGTGCGGGGCCTGAGGTCGGCGCCCCCGGCGGGCGGCGCGTCCGCACGCGGCACGGCCCGCTGGATCCAGACTATCGAAGAGAGGTTCCACAGCGGTACACCCCGCACCCCTCCGATCTGCCGTGTTGCCGGATCTGGCCGGAAAGCGTGCCGTTCCTGACGGCACGCGATCAGGTGCGGGAGCCCGTCGACGACGCGGACGGGCCACCCCCCGAAAGGGGCGGCCCGTCCGTTGACGCGGTGTCAGTCCAGCAGCCCCAGACGGCGGGCGGCCGCCTCGGGGTCGATCGGGACGATCTGCGGCTGCGGCGCGCCGGCCACCGCCCAGTCCGGGTCCTTGAGGCCGTTGCCGGTCACGGTGCAGACGATCCGCTGGCCCGGGTCGACCAGGCCGGCCTCCGCCTTGGCCAGCAGGCCGGCCACCGAGGCGGCCGAGGCGGGCTCCACGAAGACGCCCTCCTGGGAGGCCAGCAGCCGGTAGGCGGACAGGATCTGACGGTCCGTCACCTTGTCGATGAGGCCGCCGGAGTCGTCCCGGGCGGCCAGCGCGTAGTCCCAGGAGGCCGGGTTGCCGATCCGGATCGCGGTGGCGATGGTCTGCGGCTTGAGCACCGGGGCGCCGTCCACGATGGGGGCCGAGCCGGACGCCTGGAAGCCCCACATCCGCGGGGTGCGGGCGGCCAGGCCGTCCTTGGCGTACTCGGTGTAGCCCTTCCAGTAGGCGGTGATGTTGCCCGCGTTGCCGACCGGGAGGACGTGGATGTCCGGGGCGTCGCCGAGCATGTCGACGATCTCGAAGGCGGCGGTCTTCTGGCCCTCGATGCGCACCGGGTTCACCGAGTTGACCAGGGCGACCGGGTACTTCTCGGAGAGTTCACGCGCCAGGGTGAGGCAGTCGTCGAAGTTGCCGTCCACCTGGAGGATCTTCGCGCCGTGCACCAGGGCCTGGCCCATCTTGCCGAGCGCGATCTTGCCCTGCGGCACCAGCACGGCGGAGACCATGCCCGCGCGCACCGCGTACGCCGCGGCGGAGGCCGAGGTATTGCCGGTGGAGGCGCAGATGACGGCCTGGGCGCCGTCCTCCTTGGCCTTGGAGATGGCCATGGTCATCCCGCGGTCCTTGAAGGAGCCGGTCGGGTTGGCGCCCTCGACCTTGAGGTAGACCTCGCAGCCGGTGCGCTCGGAGAGGACCTGGGCCGGGACGAGCGGCGTGCCGCCCTCCAGCAGGGTGACGACGGGGGTGGCGGCGGTGACCGGCAGACGGTCGCGGTACTCCTCGATGAGCCCGCGCCACTGGTGGGTGTGACCGCTCTGGACTACGGCGTTCATGGTGCTTCCTACTCCCCTTCAACCCGCATGATGCTGGCCACGCCGCGCACGCTGTCGAGTGCGCGGAGCTTGTCGACCGTCGCCGACAGCGCGGCGTCGGTGGCGCGGTGGGTGACCACGACGAGCGAGGCGTCGCCCGCCCGTCGCCCGCCACCACCCTCAACGGAGGCGACTTCGTCGCCGCCCACGCTGCGGCCCTGCTGGCGGACGGTGTCGATGGACACCCCGTGGTCGGCGAAGACGGTGGCGACCTGCGCCAGCACGCCCGCCCGGTCGTCCACGTCCAGGCTGACGTGGTACCGGGTGATCACCTGGTCCATCGGCTTGGCCGGCAGCTGGCTGTAGACCGAGTCGCCCGGGCCGGTGGCCCCGTTGAGCTTGTTGCGGCAGACCGCGACCAGGTCGCCGAGCACCGCCGAGGCGGTCGGCGCGCCGCCGGCGCCCGGACCGTAGAACATCAGCCGGCCGGCCGCCTCGGCCTCCACGAAGACCGCGTTGTACGCCTCGCGGACCGAGGCCAGCGGGTGGCTGAGCGGGATCATCGCCGGGTGCACCCGGGCGGTGACCGACTCGCCGTCGGCGGCCCGCTCGCAGATGGCCAGCAGTTTGACCACGCAGCCCATCTCCTTGGCGGAGGCGATGTCGGCGGCGGTCACCTCGGTGATGCCCTCGCGGTAGACGTCCGCGGCGGTGACCTCGGTGTGGAAGGCGATGCCGGCCAGGATCGCGGCCTTGGCGGCGGCGTCGAAGCCCTCCACGTCGGCGGTCGGGTCGGCCTCGGCGTAGCCGAGCGCGGTGGCCTCCTCCAGCGCCTCGGAGTACCCGGCGCCGGTGGAGTCCATCTTGTCCATGATGAAGTTGGTGGTGCCGTTGACGATGCCGAGCACCCGGTTCACCTTGTCGCCGGCCAGCGACTCGCGCAGCGGGCGGATCAGCGGGATCGCACCGGCGACGGCGGCCTCGTAGTAGAGGTCCACGCCGGCCGCGGCGGCCGCCGCGTGCAGCTCGGTGCCGTCCTTGGCGAGCAGCGCCTTGTTGGCCGAGACCACCGAGGCGCCGTTCTCGAAGGCCTTGAGGATCAGGCTCTTGGACGGCTCGATCCCGCCGACCACCTCGATCACCACGTCGATGTCGCCGCGGCCGACCAGGGCCTCGGCGTCGGTGGTGAGCAGCTCCTCGGGGACCCCGGCGCGGGCCCGGCCGGCCCGGCGGACCGCGATGCCGGCGAGCTCGACCGGAGCGCCGATCCGCGCGGCGAGGTCGGCGCTGTGCGTCGTCATGATGCGCGCCACCTCGGAGCCCACCACACCACAGCCCAGCAACGCCACCTTCAGCGGGCGCGTACGCATCATCCGACTCCGCTCTGCTTTCTCGGGGATTCCGGCGGGCTCCATGGTCGGCGGTTGCCGCTGCCCGCAGGGTATTCGGTCCGTACCAGTCTCCGGGACCAGCCGCACGGATCTACGGCCGGTCCAGGATCTGAGACGAGGATTTCTCTATCCGATATCGAGACGCAGGAGATCCTCCTCCGTCTCGCGCCGGACGATCACCCGGGCCGAGCCGTCCCTGACGGCCAGCACGGGGGGCTTGAGGGCGTGGTTGTAGTTGCTCGCCATCGAGCGGCAGTAGGCGCCGGTCGCGGGGACGGCGATCAGGTCCCCGTCCGCCAGGTCGGCGGGCAGGAAGGCGTCGCGGACCACGATGTCGCCGGACTCGCAGTGCTTGCCGACCACCCGGACCAGCATCGGCGCGGCCTCGCTGGTGCGGGAGACCAGGGCCACCGAGTACTCGGCGTCGTACAGGGCGGTGCGGATGTTGTCCGACATCCCGCCGTCGACGCTGACGTAGGTGCGCAGTCCGTCGAGGGGCTTGATCGTACCGACCCGGTAGAGGGTGAACGCGGTCGGCCCGACGATCGCCCGGCCCGGCTCCACGCTCAGGCGCGGCGCGGTCAGCCCGGCGGCCGCGCACTCCCGGCGGACGATGTCCGCCAGCGAGGCGGCGATCTCGGCCGGCGTGCGCGGGTCGTCCTCGCTGGTGTACGCGATGCCCAGGCCGCCGCCCAGGTCGATCTCGGGCAGCTCCACCCCGTGCTCGTCCCGGACCTCGGCCAGCAGGCCGACCACCCGGCGGGCGGCCACCTCGAAGCCGGCCGTGTCGAAGATCTGCGAGCCGATGTGGCTGTGGATGCCGCGCAGCTCCAGGCTCGGGTGGGCGAGGGTGCGGCGCACCGCCTCGGCGGCCCGGCCGCCGTTCAGCGAGAGGCCGAACTTCTGGTCCTCGTGCGCGGTGGCGATGAACTCGTGGGTGTGCGCCTCGACGCCGACCGTCACCCGGATCAGCACCGGCTGCCGGACGCCCAGGCGCTCGGCCACCGCGGCCAGCCGCTCGATCTCCTGGAAGGAGTCCAGCACCACGTGGCCGATCCCGGCCTTGAGCGCCTGCTCCAGCTCCTCGACGGTCTTGTTGTTGCCGTGCAGCGCGATCCGCTCCCCCGGCATCCCGGCCGCCAGCGCCACCGCCAGCTCGCCCGGGCTGCACACGTCGAGGTTCAGCCCCTCCTCGTGCAGCCAGCGCACGATCGCCTTGGAGAGGAAGGCCTTGCCCGCGTAGTAGACGTCCGCCCCGGGCCCGAAGGCGTCCCGCCAGGCCCGGGCCCGCTCGCGGAAGTCGGCCTCGTCCATCACGTACGCCGGGGTGCCGTGCTCCGCCGCGATCGCTTTCACGTCCAGCCCGCCGACGGTGGCGACGCCGTCGGCGCCGCGCGCGACGGTGGAGGACCAGACCTTCGGGTCCAGCGCGTTGAGGTCGGCCGGGGGCGCCAGGTAGTGGCCCTCGGGCAGCACGTCCCCGTGGCGGGGACCGGCGGGGTGGGCGGAGCGGCTCATCTGCTTTTCCTTACGAGGAGGGGCGGTGACGAGTCCTGACGGACCGTCACCGCCCCCTGGATTCTCGGGGGTTGGTGCGTCTACATCCGCTCGGGCGTCGATACGCCCAGGAGCGTCAGGCCGTTGGCGATGACCGTGCGCGTGGCGTCGGCCAGCCAGAGGCGGGCGTGCGTGAGGTCGGTGACCTCCTCGTCGCCCTTGGGCAGGATCTGGCAGTTGTCGTAGAACCGGTGGTAGTCACCGGCCACGTCCTCCAGGTAGCGGGCCACGTGGTGCGGCTCGCGGTACTGGCCGGCCTGGGCCAGCACCCGCGGGAACTCGCCGAGCTGGCCGAGCAGGGCGCGCTCCCACTCGGTGGAGAGCAGCTCGGGCTTGAAGCCCTCGGCCGAGGCCTTGGCGATGCCCTTCTGCTCCGCGTTCCGCTGCACCGAGCACATCCGGGCGTGCGCGTACTGGACGTAGAAGACCGGGTTCTCGTTGGTCTGGCTGGTCAGCACGTTGATGTCGAGCGTGATGGTCGAGTCGGTGGGGTAGCGCACCAGCGAGTAGCGCGCGGCGTCCACGCCGATCCACTCGACCACGTCGTCGATCGTGATGATGTTGCCCGCCCGCTTGGACATCCGGACTTCCTGCCCGTCCCGGACCATCTTCACGAACTGACCGATCATCACCTCGATGTTCTTGTCCATGTCGTCGCCCGCGCAGGCGGCGATGGCCTTGAGGCGGTTGACGTAGCCGTGGTGGTCGGCGCCGAGCATGTAGACCGAGACCTCGCTGCCGCGGTCCCGCTTGCTCAGGTAGTAGGCGGCGTCGGCGGCGAAGTAGGTGGTCTCGCCGTCGGCCTTGATCAGGACGCGGTCCTTGTCGTCACCGAAGTCGGTGGTGCGCAGCCAGATCGCACCCTCCTGGTCGAAGACGTGACCCTGCTCGCGCAGCCGCTCGATGGACTTCTCCACCGCGCCGGAGTCGTGCAGGCTCTTCTCGGAGAACCAGGTGTCGAAGTGGGTGCCGAACTCGTCCATCGAGCGCTTGATCTCGGCGACCATCAGCTTGAGGCCCTCGGTGCGGAACACCTGGACCTGCTCGTCCTCCGGGAGGTCCAGCACGCCGGGGACGTTCTCCACCAGGACCTTGGCGATGTCGACGATGTACTCGCCGACGTAGCCGTCCTCCGGCGCGGGCCGGCCGTTCGCGGCGGCCTGCAGCGAGGCGGCGAACTTGCCGATCTGCACGCCCGCGTCGTTGAGGTAGTACTCGGTGGTCACCTCGGCGCCGGTCGCCTTGAGCACCCGGGCCAGCGAGTCGCCGACCGCCGCCCAGCGGACGCCGCCGATGTGGATCGGGCCGGTCGGGTTCGCCGAGACGAACTCCAGGTTGATCTTCAGACCCTTGAGCGCGTCGTTCCGGCCGTACGCCGGGCCGGCCTCGACGATGCTCCGCGCCAGCTCGCCACGGGTGGCGTCCTCCAGCGTGATGTTGAGGAAGCCCGGACCGGCGATGTCCACCTTCGACACACCGGCGATCTCTCGGAGACGCCCGGCCAGCGCCTCCGCGACGGCTCGCGGCGGCTTGCCGGCCGGCTTCGCGAGCTGGAGGGCCACGTTGGTGGCGTAGTCGCCGTGGTCCCTGTTCTTGGGCCGTTCGATCGTCACGTGCTCGGGCACGGCGACGGTCAGCTCGCCCGCCTCGATGGCGGCGCTCACTGCGGCCTGGACTGCCTGGGAGAGATCTGCGGGTGTCACGGGCCCCAGCCTAGGCGAGAGGGGGCCGGGGGCCGCACCTGGTTTGCCGGTTGAGACGTGCGCGCCGCGACCGCGTTCGCTCTCGGCGAACGCCCCGCCCCGCTCCCCCTACTCCCCGAACCCGTGCGCGAACCGCTGCCGCCGACCCGGGTCGCTCACCTTCATCGCCATCAACCGGCGCACCAGCGCCACCAGGTCGGCCGGGTCGAAGGGCTTCCCCAGGTACCCGTCCACCCCCACCGACTGGCCCTGCCTCAACTCGGCCGGGGCGCAGGCGCTCACGATCGCGATCGGCAGCCGCGCGGTGGCCGGCGCCGCCCGCAGCCGGGCCGCCGTCTTCAACCCGTCGAGCCTCGGCATCATCACGTCCAGCGTCACCACGTCGGGCGCCACCCGGCGGACCACCTCCAGGCACTCCGCACCGTCGGCGGCGGTCACCACCTCGAAGCCCTCAAGCTCCAGGTTGACTCTGATCAGCTGGCGGATCACCTCGCTGTCGTCCACCACGAGGACCCGCCCGGAGGCTCCGGACACCTCACCGAGGGTAGCCGCGCACCCACCCGCCCGTCCGGCCTTTTCCCCACATCCGTCTCACCTTCCGCCGGCCCCCTCCCAAACCCGTGCACGGACCACTCCCCCGACCTGGTAACGTTCTCTCCGTCGCCGCAAGGGGACACAGCAGGCCCCCGTAGCTCAGGGGATAGAGCACCGCCCTCCGGAGGCGGGTGCGCAGGTTCGAATCCTGCCGGGGGCACTTCGCAAGAAGTGCCACAGAGGCCCAGATTGACCATCGGTCAGTCTGGGCCTTCGTCATGTTCCGGGCCTTGGAGCGCGCAGCGCGGGTGTCCCGGGTTCCTCTGCCGGTGACGGGTGGTCAGCCGGCGACTTCCCGGTAGAGGTCCTGGAGGTCGGGGCCGAGGGCGGGGCTGTAGGAGGTGTCCTCGGTGTCGCCGCCCTGTTGGTGGCCGCCGATGATGCCGATGAGGTGGCCGGTAGTGGTGTCGATGAAGGGGCCGCCGCTGGTGCCGCCGGGGTAGGAGGGGCAGTCGATGCGGCGTTGGGTCGGGGACTGGGCGGTGGTGGTGTTGGTGCAGAGCAGCGGGGTGTCGCTGCGGGCGGGGTAGCCGTAGAGGCGGGCGGTGGCGGTGAGGGGGGCCGCGAAGTCGACCGGGGTGCCGCCGAGGACGGACTGGATGGTGCGGCCGGTGGTGGGGTCGGGGGCGATCTCGAGCAGGGCGAAGTCCTCGTCCGGGTCCTCGGAGTCCTGCCAGGCCTCGGTGGTGTGGACGGCGGTGACGCGCCAAGTGCCGTACGGGGCTTCGCCGTTGCGGTAGGCGGGGGTGAAGGTGACGCCTTCGGCGGTGTCCAGGCAGTGGGCGGCGGTGACGGCCAGGGTGCCGCCGGGGCTGTCGATGACGCCGGCCGTGCAGAAGTGGTGGCCGCCGGAGGAGAGGACGCCGACGCGGTCGGCCTCGGGGCCGGACGGTGCGGTGGAGGTGGTGCCGTACACGACGGCGACGGGGGTGGGAGACGGCGCGGGGGTGGGGGAAGGCACGGGCGCGGGGGCGGGCGAGGCGGGCGGGTCGGCCGCGGGGACGGTGACCGCCTCCGCGGCGGTGAGGGCCTGCGGGGTGGGGGCGGTCTCCGGGGGCGTCGCGTTGCGCGCGGCGGCGGGCGTGACGGCGAGCAGCAGGCTGAAGGCGGCGGCCAGGCCGAGGCGGTGCCAGAGGTTCAAGGCTGCGCTCCTGCCGAGAGGGGTCCGGGGGTTCCCACCTTGGGCTGCGGTTCTGAGGATCGGATGATCCACCGCCTTGAAGAGCCTGGGAATCCCCCGGACGGAACCTGGGAGCGACTACCTGAGGTCGGTCACGCGGCGTCAGTCCACCACCGCGGGTTCGACGATGCGGCCGTCGTGGAGTTCGAGGACGCGGTCGGCCTGGGACATCAGGGTCGGGTCGTGGGTGGCGACCAGGGCGGTGACGCCCTGGGAGTGGACGACGGCGCGCAGGAGGTCCATGACGGCGAGGCCGGTCTCGGAGTCGAGCTGGCCGGTGGGCTCGTCGGCGATGATCAGGGCGGGGTCGTTCGCGAGGGCCCGGGCGATGGCGACGCGCTGCTGCTGGCCGCCGGAGAGTTCCGAGGGGAGCTGGTCGGCATGGCCGGCCAGGCCGACCAGGGCGAGGAGGGTGTGGACGCGCTCCTCGCGTTCGGCGGCGGGCAGGCGCCGCAGCCGCATCGGGACGCCGACGTTCTCGGCGGCGGTGAGCACCGGCAGCAGGCCGAAGGACTGGAAGACGAAGCCGATGCGGTCGCGCCGCAGGGCGAGCCGGCCGTTCTCGTCGAGCGCGGAGAGGTCGGTGCCGTCGATGACGATGCTTCCGCCGGTGGCACTGTCGAGACCGCCGACGAGGTTGAGCAGGGTGGTCTTACCGGAACCGGACCTGCCCTTCAGGGCAGTGAGTTCCCCCCGTTCGGCCATAAAGGAAACGCCCCGAAGGGCATGCACCTCATTGGCCCCGCTGCCGAAGCTCCGTCGCAGGTCAGAGACCTGGACCATGGGCCCGGACTGGTTCTCCGTCATTTCGGCATCCCCCAGAGAGTGTGACGAGGGAAGAATTCTGCCCATCAACATCTCGATTCGCGCAAGACCCTTCCCGTAACGAACGATCTCTGACAGAGTCGTCCGCTATCCGGGACGGGGGTTTACGGGGAATGTTCATGTTCGTTCTGCGGCGCCTGCGTGGGCGGCTGCCGCTCGCCGCTGCGGTCCTGCTCATGGTGCTCACCACGACCACCGTGCTGACCGCGCTGGCGGCCTTCGACCGCACGGTCGGCGAGGCCGGCCTCCGCCGTGCCCTGACCGGGGAGCCCCGGGCCGCCGTACTGGTGGGGACCGACCGTCAGAGTGCGCGCGAGAAGGACGACGCCGCGGTGGCCGCGTTCGGCCGCGAGGTGTTCGACGGGCTGCCGGTGACCACCCGCAGCGTCGCCCGCAGCAAGGCGTACGGGCTGCCCGCCAAGCAGGCCCAACCGGCCGACGCGCAGCCGGACTTGACCGTACTGGCCGCCCTCTCCCCCGACCGGGTCGAGCTGCTCGGCGGCCGGCTGCCGCAGCCGCCGCGGCCGGGCGCCCCGGTCGAGGTGGCCGCGCCGCAGGGCGCGCTCCCCCGGCTCGGCCTGGACGCCGCCGCGCTGCCCGCGAAGCTGACCATCGTCGACCGCTACACCAACGTCCCGCTCGACGTGCTGGTCACCGGCGTCTACCGGGCCGCCGACCGCTCCGCGGACTACTGGCGGCTGGACCCGCTGGGCGCCCGCGAGGTGCAGGTCAAGGGCTTCACCACGTACGGGCCGATGCTGGTGGACGACTCCGCGTTCACCGGCGGCCGGGTGGACCAGGGCGGCCGCAGCTGGCTGCTGACCACGGACTTCTCCACCGTCACCACCGAGCGGATGGCGTCGCTCCGGCAGCGTCTCCCGCAGCTGCGGGAGGACTTCCAGCAGCGCAGCGGGCTGCAGGCCGAGACCGGCCTGGCCGATCTGGTCGGCGAGCTGCGCTCGGCCGCGCTGGTGGCCCGGTCGACGCTGCTGATCGGGGCGCTCCAGCTGGTGGTGCTGGCGGTGGCGGCGCTGCTGCTGGTGGTGCACCTGGTGACCGAGCGCCGCGCGGGCGAGAACGCGCTGCTGACCGCGCGCGGCGGCAGCCGGGCCCAGCTGGCCGGGTACACGGCGGTGGAGTCGGTGCTGCTCGCGCTGCCCGCCGCGCTGCTGGCCCCCCTGCTGGCGGGCCCGGTGCTGCGGCTGCTGGGCCGTCAGGAGGCGCTGGCGGGGCTGGCGCTGGACAGCACCGGCTGGTGGCAGCGCTGGCCGGTGGCGCTGGTCTGCGCGCTGGCCGGCGTGGTGCTGACCTCGCTGCCTCGGGGCGGCGCGCAGCGCACCCGGTCCCGGCGGCAGGCGGTGGTGAGCACGGCCGCGCGCTCCGGCGCGGACGTGGCGCTGCTGGTGCTCGCGGTGCTGGCCTACCGTCAGCTGGCGGGCCGCACCGGCGGGTTGTCCACCACCGCGGACGGCGAGCTCGGGGTCGACCCGGTGCTGGTCGCGGCGCCGACCCTGGCGCTCTGCGCGGGCACCCTGCTGGTGCTGCGACTGCTGCCGTTCGCGGCCCGCTGGGGCGCCCGGACGGCGGCCCGCGGCACGGGGCTCGGCCCGGCGCTGGCCGGCTGGCAGCTGGCCCGCCGCCCGGGGCGGGCGAACGGCCCGGTACTGCTGCTGGTGCTGGCGGTGGCCACCGGCGTGCTGGCGCTCGGTCAGCACACCGCCTGGAGCCGCTCCCAGCACGACCAGGCCGACTTCACCACCGGCGGCGGCCTGCGGATCTGGGGTTCGGCGATCGGCGTCCTCGGCCAGTCCGGCCGCTACGGCGCGCTGCCCGGCGGCGAGCGGCTCGTCCCGGCCTCGCAGGTGGACCAGAGCCTGCCCGCGGGCAAGGTCGGCAAGCTGCTGCTGCTGGACACCGCCAAGGCGGCCCGCGAACTGCCCGTCCGCCCCGACCTGTTCGACGGCGTCCCGGCCCGGGACGTGCTCGGTCCGCTGGCGGGCGCGCCCGGCGGCGGCGTGCCGCTGCCCGGCAGTCCGGTGCGGGTCGACCTGACCGTGGACGTGAAGCTGGGCCCGATGCCGGAGACCGCCTTCCCGCCGGACTCGGTCCAGGGCCCCTCGCTCCGGCTGATGCTCCGTGACCGGTACGGCCTGGTGCACCGGGTGTCGGTGCCCTCGCTCGGGACCGGCGGCGAGCGGACCGTCCGGGTCGACCTGGCCGCCCTGGCCGGCCCGCCGGTCGGCTCCGTCGCCACCCCGCTCACGCTGGCCGCCGTGCTGGTCAACTTCCCCCAGAGCTACGCCCAGCCGGAGGGCGAACTGACGGTCCGCCGGCTCGCGGTGTCCGACACCGCCGACGGCCCGGCCGCGCCGGTGGCGCTGCCCGGCACCGGCTGGCAGGCGCACCAGGAGGCGGAGGTCCGGCCCGGCGAGTCGACGCCGAAGGACGCGCTCAAGGTGCTGCCCGGCCCGGAGGGCGGCCTGGCGATGGGGTACCAGCCGACCGGCGCCTCCCCCTTCGGCCTGGCCTCCGTCGTGCTGGCCCCGCCCGGGGCCCGGCCCGACGGGCGCCCGGACGACGGGCCGCTGCCCGCCGTCGCCACCCGGGACTACCTGGCCTCGGTCGGCGCGAAGACCGGCGACCGGATCGAGGTCCTGGTCGGCGGGGTGAAGCTGCCCGTGCGGGTCGTCCGGGCGGTGGAGGCGCTGCCGGTGGCCGGGGCCACCGCGATCGCCGTCGACCTGCCGGCCGTGCACGGCCGGCTGGCCGCCCGCGGGATCGAGGCGGGCGCCCTGATGGAGTGGTGGCTGCCCGCCGCCGCACCGGGCGACCGCGCCCCGGCCGTGGCCGCCGCCGCGCTGCGCGGCGGGCCCGGCCTCCAGCAGCTGGAGCTCTCCGGCGAGCGCGCCGACGCCATGCTGCGCGATCCGCTGAGCGCCGCCCCGCAGGGCGCGCTGGCCGCGCTGGCGGTGGTCTCCGCGCTGCTGGCGGCGATCGGCTTCGCGGCCTCCGCCGCCGCCTCGGCCACCGAACGGGCCGGCGAGTCCGCCGTCCTGCTGGCACTCGGCACGCCCCGGCGGCTGCTGACCCGGGCGGTGGCGGCCGAACAGGCCGTCCTGGTGCTGCTCGGCACCGGCGTCGGCCTGGTGCTCGGCGCCGCCCTGGTCCAGCTGGTGGTGCCGCTGCTGGTGCTCACCCCGGCCGCCCGGCAGCCCCTGCCCGAGGTGCTGGTCGGCCTGCCGCTCTGGCCCACCCTGGCGCTGACCGCCGCCACCGCCGGGCTCCCGCTGCTCACGGCCGCGCTCGGCGGCGCCCGTCGAGGCGGCCCGGCCGCCGGTCTGCGCCGCCCGGAGGAGTCATGACCGCTCAGCTGACCACCACCCCGGACGGGCCGGAGCCCCGGCACCGCCCGGCCGGCGCGCCCTGGGTCCGCACCCGTCTGCGGGCCATGCCCGCGGCCGCCCTGCTGACCGCGCTGCTCGCGCTGGTCACCGCCTTCCTGGCCGCCGCCCTCCCGCTGACCGCGGACCGGGGCGCCGACCGCGCGCTGCGCGGCTACCTGGCCGGTGCCGGCGAGGACGCCACCAGCCTGCACGCCGGCGCTCCCGGCCGGTTCGGCAACGAGATCGCCTCCCTGGACTCCGTCGCGAAGCTGCTCACCGAGAAGATCGGCGCCGAGCTGCCGCTCGCTCCGGGCGGCCCGGTGTACGGCACCGGCGGCGTCCACTGGCAGGGGCTCAGCACCCCGGGGGTGGCCGCTCCGGACGGGGTGCCGCCGGAGCTCACCCTGCTCTACCTGCACGAGGCCGAGAAGCACCTCCGGCTGACGCAGGGTCAGTGGCCGACCGGCCGGCCGCAGGACGGCGAGCCCTGGCCGGTGGTCTTCGCCGAGGCCACCGCCAAGACCCTGAACATCCACCTCGGCCAGGTCCTGGACGCCGGAGCGGACGCGCGGTTCGGCGGCGAGGCCCCCCGGGTCAAGGTGGCCGGGCTGTTCACCGCCGACTCCAAGGACCCGTTCTGGATCGGCCACGGCTGCGCGCTGAAGGCCTGTCAGACCTACACCCGGACCCCGCCGTACGACATGTACTGGCAGGCGGCCGCCCTGGTCAGCCCCGACTACGTGAAGGCGGTCGGCGCCTGGGGCACCGGCACGATGGACTTCTGGCGCCTGCCGGTCAGCACCGAGGCGCTGCGGGCCGACCGGCTCGCCGAGACCTCGGGCTCGCTGGCCACCGTCACCTCCGGCCCGGTCGCCGCCTCCGTGGTCTCCGAGAGCCGGCGCACCGACCTGCGGGTGGAGTCCCAGCTGCGCGCCCTGATCGACGAGGCGCGGGCCCGGCAGACCGCCGCCACCACGCTCACCTCGGTCGGCCCCGCCGGGGCCGCCGGAGTGGCCGCCGTGGTGCTCTGCCTGGCAGCCGCGCTGGCCGCCGACCGCCGCACCGCCGAACTCCGGCTGCTCCGGGCCCGCGGCGGCAGCACCGGCGGGCTGGCCCGGCGGCTGCTCGCCGAGGGCGCCGTCACCGTGCTCCCCACCGCCGCGCTCGGCACCGCCACCGCCCTGCTGCTCCTCCCGACGTACCGTCACACCACCGCCCTGGTCGCGGCGGTGACGGTCACCCTGCTCGCCTGGCTGGCCTTCCCGGTCCGGGCGCTGCTCGCCCTGCGGGCCCCGAAGCCCGGCAGCCGCCGCCGGCTGATGGCCGAACTCCTCGTCCTGGCCGCCACGGTGGCCGCCGTGACGCAGGCCCGCCGCCGGGGCGTGACCCCGGTCGGCGAGGGCATCGATCCGCTGCTGGTCGCCGCCCCGCTGCTGCTCGCGCTCTCCGGCGCGGTGCTGCTGGCCCGGCTCCAGCCGCTGCTGATCGGTCTGCCGGCCCGGTGGTCCGCCCGCCGCCCCGGCGCGGTGGGCTTCCTCGGCCTGGCCCGGGCCGCCCGTGGCGGTCCCGGCGGACGGCCCTCGGTCCTGCCCCTGCTGGCCCTGCTGCTCGCGGTCGGCTGCGCCGCCTTCGGCTCCACCGCCCTGGCGGGGGTGACCACCGAGCGCGCCGCCTCCGCCCGCTACCAGGTCGGCGGCGACGCCACCGTCCGGGCCCTGGTGCCCGGCACCCTCCCGGACGGCTTCGCCGAGGCCGCCGCCCGGCTGCCCGGTGTCCGCACTGCCGTCCCGGTGCGGACCGAGGACGACCTGACCATGACCTCGGAGGACGGCGGCTCGGCCCGGGTCGCCCTGGTGGCCGCCGACCCCGTCCCGTACGCCGAGGTGGCCGCGGTCGCCGGGCGCGGCACCTTCGACCCCGCCCTGCTCGGCCCCGCCCGGGACGGCGTGCTGCCCGCCCTGGTCAGCCCCTCGATCCCACAGGGCGACTACAAGCTCTACCTGCCCGGCGGCATGCTGCGGATCCACACCGTCGGCACGGTGGGCATGAGCCCCGCCGTGCTCGGCACCTCCATCCCGACGGTGCAGATCGCCGCCGTGCCGGCGGTCGGCCCGGCCAACAGCTGGCTCGCCACCGGCCCGGTCGACGAGGGCGCCCTGCGCGCGCTCGCCGAGAAGAGCTTCCCCCGGGTCGACGACGCCGCGATGCCGGACGCGCAGAAGCCCGGCTTCAGCGTGCACACCAGCGCCGGGACGGTGCGCGCGCTTGGCGAGGACCCGCTCCAGGCCGCCGCCGAACGCACCTTCTGGGCCGCCGTCGTCACCACCGCCCTCTACGCGGTGCTCGCCGTGCTGCTCACCCTGGTCCGGGCCGTGCCCGAACGGGCCGCGCTGCTCGCCCGGCTGCGCACCATGGGCCTGATGCCGCGTCAGGGCCTGGCCCTGGTGCTCGCCGAATCGCTGCCCCCGGTGCTGCTGGCCGCGGCCGGCGGAGCCGGGGTCGCGGTGGCCGCCGTCCTGCTGCTCGGCCCGGCCGTCGACCTCAGCCCGCTGGTCGGCACCGCCGTCGACCCCGGCCTGCGGCTGCTCACCGGCCCGGTCGCCGCCCAGGCCCTCGGCCTGGCCGCGCTGGCCACCCTCGCGGTGCTGGCCGAGGCCGCCGTCACCGCCCGACGCCAGATCACCACCGAACTGAGAGCAGGTGACCAGTGACCACCACCCCACCGCCCAGCCTGGCCGACCTCCGGGCCAAGGCGCTGGCCGCCGCCGCCCCGGCGGCCCCCAAGGGCGACGCCGCCATCGTCTGCGAGCGGCTGGTCCGGATCTTCACCACCGACAAGGTGGAGGTCCAGGCCCTCCAGGGCCTCGACCTGACCGTCGACCGCGGCGACCTGGTCGCCCTGGTCGGCGCGTCCGGCAGCGGCAAGTCCACCCTGCTCAACGTGCTCGCCGGGCTGGACACCCCGACCGCCGGCTCCGCCACCGTGGCCGGCTGCGACCTGCTCACCCTCGGCGGCAAGGAACTGCTGCGCTACCGCCGCGAGGTGGTCGGCTTCGTCTTCCAGCAGACCGCGCGCAACCTGCTGCCCTTCCTGACGGCGGCCCAGAACGTGGCCCTGCCCATGCAGTTGCGCGGCGGCTCCCGGAAGTCCGGGCGGCAGCAGGCCGCCCGGGTCGGCGAGCTCCTGGAGGCCCTGGAGATCGGCGAGTTGGCCGGACGCCGCCCCGCCCAGCTCTCCGGCGGCCAGCAGCAGCGCGTCGCCATCGCCGTCGCCATGGCCAACGACCCGGCCGTCCTGCTGGCGGACGAGCCGACCGGCGAACTCGACTCCGAGACAGCCGCCGGCGTCTTCGAGGCCCTGCGCACCGTCAACCGCGAACTCGGCGTCACGGTGGTGGTCGTGACCCACGACCCGATGGTGGCCGGCGAGGTCCGCCGCACGGTCGCCATCCGCGACGGCCGCACCAGCAGCGAGGTCCTGCGGCGCACCGTCACCGACGAGGACGGCCAGGAGAGCGTCAGCGAGCGCGAGTACGTGATGCTCGACCGCACCGGCCGGGTCCAGCTCCCCCCGAAGTTCGTGGCGGCCCTCGGCATGCAGCACCGCGTCGCGGCCGACCTGGCAGCCGACCACATAGAGATCCGCCCGGACGACCACACGTAGGACTCGGCCCGGAAGGGCAGCGACCCAGGGGCGCGAGGAACTGCGCGGGTCGGAAGGCGGCCCACCGGCAACTGAACCGCCGTCAGCCAGTTGCAGGTGCTGCCGTTCCCCTGCGCGCAGTTCCCCGCGCCCCCGGTGTGACCACTCTCGTCAGCCAGCCGTGCCGTTCCGCTGCGCGCTCACGCGGCGGAGCCGCAGATCAGCAGAGCCCCGCGCCCCCGGGATCACCACGTACGTCCCTCGCGGCCCCGCACGTGCGTCCCTCGCGTCACCACGTGCGTACGACGGGCCCCGTTCCGGGGGCGGTGCAGGCGTACGCCCCGGTCAGTGCTCCCGCGTGGGCGGCGTCGAGCGGTGGGCGGCCCGCGAGCCAGGCGTGCAGGAAGCCGGCGACGTTGGCGTCGCCCGCGCCGTTGGTGTCGACCACGGGGCGGCCCGGGTCCACGGCCGGGACGTGGTGCAGGACGGAGGGGTCCTCGCGCAGCAGCACCCGGCTGCCGGCCGCGCCGTCAGTGGCGCAGACCACCCGCGCCCGGCCGTCCGCCAGGACGCGCCGCATCAGGTCCGCCGTCCGCCCCCGGCTCCCCGCCGCCGAGAGGAAGACCAGGTCGGCGTTGAGCGCGTAGTGCAGGTGGTGCGGGTTCTCACCGTCCCAGTCGTGCAGGTCGGTCGAGCTGGTCCGGCCGAGCCGCCGGACGTCCTCGAACATGTCGCGGTTGACGCCGGTGATCGAGAGGTGGACGTGCCGGCTGCGCTCCAGGTGCGGCAGGTAGAAGGCGGACGGCAGCCGCAGCTCCGCCGGGTGCCGGCCGTCGTAGAAGGAGAACCGGCGGCCCTGGGCGTCCACCAGGTTGACCGAGCGCGGGGTGCCGTCCGGGGAGACCAGGTGGTGGAACGGCAGTCCGTGGCGCCGGAATTCGGCCAGCAGCAGTTCGGCCTGCGGGTCGTCGCCCAGGTAGTCGAGGAAGGTGGTGCGCAGCCCCAGCCGGTGGGCGCCGAGCGCGACCCCGGTGCCGGTGTGTGCGGCATGGTCGCGCACCGGTGGGACGTGCAGCGAGTCGGCGTCGGGCAGGTGGAGCCGGTCCACCCGGACGATGGTGTCGACGCCGGCTCCGCCGACCACCAGCAGGTCGTTCTCGGTCATGGCGGGAGTCAACCAGGGCCGCCCGTACGACGGCAATCCCTTGCGGAAAGAATCCGCAAGGGATTGCCGGGAGTTGACGCCCCGTCAGGCGGGGTCAGACCGCCGCGTGCACCGTCCGCTCGGACTCCGCCTCCCCCGGGACGGGCTTGTGGTCGATCATCAGGAAGGCGATCACCGCCGCCGCGATCAGGATGCCCATGGCCACGACGGTGGCCACCGAGTAGCCGTGCACCGCACCCTGGGCCTGCACCGCCGGGTCGGCCGCGTTCCGGCTCACCAGGTAGGTGGTGGTGACGCTGGCCGCGATGGTGTTGAGCAGCGCGGTGCCGATCGAACCGCCCACCTGCTGGGCGGTGTTGATGACGGCGGAGGCGGCGCCGGTCTCGTTGGGGGCGACGCCGAGGGTGGCCAGGCTCATGGTCGGCATGAAGATCAGGCCCATGCCGAAGCCGAGCAGCAGCTCGCTGGGCAGCACCATCGTCAGGTAGGAGCTGTCCACCTTGAGGTTGATCAGCCAGGCCATGCCGGCCGCGGCCAGCAGCAGCCCGGGCACCACCAGGTTCCGGGACGGCACCCTGGTCATCATCCGGGCCGCGAAGCCGGTGGAGGCCAGGATGATCGCCCCGGTCATCGGCAGGAAGGAGACGCCGGCCATGACCGGCGAGTACCCCTTGATCACCTGGAGGTAGTAGGTGAGGAAGAGGAACAGGCCGAACATCCCGATCATCGCCATGCCGACCGCCAGCGCGGCGCCGCCGCGGTTGCGGTCGCCGATGATGTGCAGCGGCAGCAGCGGGTGGGTGGTGCGCTTCTCCACCACGACCAGCAGGGCCAGCAGCAGCACGCCGAGCACCAGGCAGCCGAGCACCAGCCAGTCGCCCCAGCCGCGGCCGGTGGCCTCGGAGGTGCCGTAGACGATGGCCAGCAGGCCGCCGCAGCCGAGCACCGCGCCGGGCAGGTCGAGCCTGGTCCGGTGGTGCTTCTCCACGTGGTCGCGCTGGAGCAGGTAGAAGGCGCCGATCGCGGCGCCGAGGGCGATCGGGATGTTGACGAACAGGCACCAGCGCCAGTCCAGGTACTCGGTGAGCAGACCGCCGGAGATCAGGCCGATCGCGGCGCCGCAGCCGGCGATGGCGCCGAAGACGCCGAAGGCGGTGGAGCGTTCCTTCGGGTCGGTGAAGGTGGTGGAGAGCAGCGAGAGGGCCGAGGGGGCGAGCACCGCGCCGAAGGCGCCCTGGAGGGCGCGGGCGGCGAACAGCATCCAGCCCTCGGTGGCCAGGCCGCCGATCGCGGAGGCCACCGCGAAGCCGAGCAGGCCGACGGTGAAGGTCCGCTTGCGGCCGAACAGGTCGCCGATCCGGCCGCCGAGCAGCAGAAGTCCGCCGAAGGCCAGCGTGTAGGCGGTGATCACCCACTGCCGGTTGGCGTCCGAGATGCCGAGGGCCTTCTGGGCGGATGGCAGCGCGATGTTCACGATGGTCGCGTCCAGCACGATCATCAGCTGGGCGATGGCGATCACGGCCAGTGCCCACCAGCGGCGGGAATCGGCCGTGCGGTCTTCGGGAGCGTGCAGATGGGACACCGTGGGCCGCCTTCCGGGGGACGCCGGAGAGAGCGCGCTCTCTCCGAGCTGCTCCATCCAGGAGATCCCTCGGACGGGTGAGCGGCAATTCGGCCGCCCGGGCCGGTGCCCGGGCGGCCGTCCGCCCCTACAGTGCGGCCAGCACCTCGACCAGGTCGTCCAGGCCGAGCGAGCCCTGGGAGAGCGCGGCCATGTGCCAGGCCTTCTGGTCGAACTCCTCGCCGCGGGCCACGGCGGCCGCCCGGGCCGCCTCCCGGCCGCGCAGCCAGGCCCGCTCGCCGAGCTTGTAGCCGATCGCCTGGCCGGGCAGGCCGAGGTAGCGGATCAGCTCGCTGTCCAGGAACTCGACCGAGAGCCCGCAGTAGCGGCCGAAGAACTCCCGAGCGTCGTCGGGGAGCATCGCCTCGCCCGGCCGGTACGGCGAGTCGGCCGGGAAGTCCAGGCCGACGTGCATGCCGATGTCCACGATCACCCGCAGCGCGCGCATCATCTGCGCGTTCAGGTAGCCGAGCCGGTGGCCGGGGTCGGTCAGGTAGCCGAGCTCGTCCATCAGGCGCTCGGCGTACAGCGCCCAGCCCTCCAGGTTGGCGCTCACCCCGCCGAGGGTGACCTGATAGGTCGACAGCTTGTCGGCGCAGTACGTCCACTGGGCCAGCTGGAGGTGGTGGCCGGGGACGCCCTCGTGGTACCAGGTCGAGACCAGGTCCCAGACCGGGAAGCTCTCCCGGCCCAGCAGCGGCAGCCAGGTGCGGCCGGGGCGGGAGAAGTCCAGCGAGGGGGCGGTGTAGTACGGGGCGGCGGCGCTGCCGGGCGGGGCGATCCGGGACTCGACCTGCAGCAGCGGGTCGGCCAGGTCGAAGTGCACGCCCTGGAGGTCGCTCATCGCCTGGTCCATCAGGCCCTGGAGGTACTCCCGGACGGCCTCCTCCCCCCGGATCGCCGGGCCGTCCTTCTCCAGCCAGGCCATCGCCTCCATCGGGGTGGCTCCGGGCAGCACCTTGCCGGCCTCGGCCCGCATCTGCGCGTCCAGCTCGTGGAACTGCCCCCAGGCCCAGGCGTACGCCTCGTCCAGGTCGAGGTCGGAGCCGGTCCAGTAGCGGACCCAGCGGGCGTACCGCTCGCGGCCGACGGTGTCGGACTGGCCGGCGGCGGCCGCGCCGTAGACATCGCGCAGCCAGTCGCGCAGCTCGGCGAAGGCCTCGGCGGCGGAGACGGCGGCCGCCGTCAGGGCCTCCCGCTGCTCGGCGGGGGCCGGCTCGACGAAGCGGCCGAACCAGCCGCCCGGGCCGCCCTCCAGCCACTCCTCCAACTGGCCGACCACGGTGGTGACCTGACGGGGGCCCGAGAGCAGGCCGCGCTCGATGCCCTCGGCGAGCAGCTCGCGGTAGCCGGCCAGGGTGGCGGGCACCCGGGCGAGTCTGCGGCCGATCAGCTCCCACTGCTCCGGGGTCCCGGTGGGCAGCAGGTCGAAGATCTCGCGGACGCCGTGCAGCGGGGAGGAGAGGTTGCGGACGGCGCGGAAGTCCTCGCCGGCCTCGTGGACGGCCAGCTCCGCGGTCAGCCGCTCGCGCAGCAGCCGGGCGCAGCGGCGCTCGGCCTCGTCGGCGGCCGCACCGGCCGCCTCCGCCGCGTCCAACCGTGCCAGGGTGTGGCGGGCCAGCTCGGCCACGGCGGCCTGGCCGGCCGGGGAGAGGTCGGGGAGCCGGTCGTCGTCCTGCGGCCCCAGCCCGAGGTAGACCGCGGTCAGCGGGTCGAGGGCGACCAGGGCGTGGACGTACGCGTCGGCGATGCGGCGCGGGGTGGAGCCGTCGCTGTCGGAGTTGATCAGTGGTTCAACCATCCGGACATCCTCGCGCAGGCGGGCCGGTTTGCAAGCCCCCCGGAGAGGGATGCCGGGGCGCCGCCGGAAACTGCCCCCGGCAGTTCGGACCGACCGTCAGGGGGCGGCACGGCGGCGCAGGGCGCGCAGGGCCTCGACCGGGTCCCAGACCGGGCGGCCGCGGGCGAAGCGGTAGAAGCTCAGGCCGATCAGCACCGAGCAGAAGTGGCCGAGGTCGGTGAAGGTGTGCGAGGTGATCAGCGGGAGGAGGTAGAAGAAGAGCAGGCCGGTGCCGTAGACCCAGCGCCAGCGGCCGGCGAACCGGTAGGTGAGCACGCCCTCGACCCCGGCCAGCGCGTAGGAGACGCCCACGTCCACCGTGGTGGCCATGTTCTCCGGCAGCCGTCCGGCGTCCACTCCCCAGGCGACGATGCCCTCGCTGATGAAGGTGGCCAGCACGTGCGCGGTGAGCGCGACGGCCAGCCAGCGCAGGGTGCCGAGCCAGCGCTCGGCCGGGACGTGGAAGACGTTGAAGATCACGAAGTAGAAGGGGAAGGAGGCGGACTCGGTCCAGATCGCGCTGGCCAGCAGGGCGTGCACCGGGTGCGAGCGCAGCTGGTCGATGTTGGTGGACCGCTTCCCCAGGAACCAGTCCAGGTTGGCCGGGTCGATCCGGGCCACCACGAAGCTGGTGCAGGCCAGCAGCAGCAGCCAGGTGAAGGTGCCGGGCGCCGCCCTGACGTACCGCCAGACCGCCTGCCCCGCGCGGGCGGCCGCGCCCCGGCGCACGGGCTGCTCGTTCACGCTCTCCTGCAACCCGACTCCCTCGCTGGTGCGGCCGACGCTGACATGATGGTCCGTTATGTCCGCTTCATCGGGCCGCCCCGCCGAAACCGGGGCAGATCGGGGGAGGGGTGGAGGCCGGGCGGGCGGCTACCCTGACGGCCATGACTGCGACGATCCCGACCACGGACCCGGCACCGGCTCCGGCTCCGGCTCCGGCCACGGCCTCGGCGGAGGTCCCGGCGGACCCGGCCACGGCGACGCGGCGGCCCGGATACCGGCGGCTGCCCGTGCAGCAGCGTCGGGAGCAGCTGATCGCGGTGGCGCTGGAGCTGTTCGCCTCCCGCCCGCCGGAGGAGGTCAGCCTCGACGACGTGGCCGAGGCGGCCGGCGCCTCCCGGCCGCTGGTCTACCGGTACTTCGCCGGCAAGCAGCAGCTCTACGAGGCCGCCCTGCGCAGCGCGGCGGAGGAGCTGTCGGGCCGTTTCACCGTGCCGCCGGACGGCACGCCGACCGAGCAGCTGGCCGCGGTCCTGGACCGGTACTTCGAGTTCGTGGCCGAGCACCACACCGGGTACGGGGCGCTGCTGCGCGGCGGGTCCGTGGTGGAGACGGCGCGGACCGGGGCGATCGTGGACGAGGTGCGGCGGGTCGCGCTGCGGCGGACGCTGCGGCACCTCGGGGTGCGGGAGGCCGCAGGGCCGCGGCTGACCCTGCTGGTCCGCTCCTGGATCTCGGTGGTCGAGGCCTCGGCGCTGACCTGGCTCGACGAGGGGCGCCAGATCGAGCCGGAGTCGCTGCGGGACTGGCTGATCGACCAGTTCGTGGTGATGACCGCCGCGACCGCCGCCCACGACCCGCAGACCGCGGGGGTGTTGACCGCCCTCCTGGACCGCGACCCGCAGGCGGTCGCCCTGCTGCACCGCCTGGCCCCGTAACGGCGCGAGGAACGTACGTGGTGATCCCGGGGGCGCGAGGAACTGCGCGCGGGGGAACGGCAGCACCTGCAACTGGCTGACGTGCCCTCAGGTGCAGGTGAGCCGCCTTCCGCACTCGCGCAGTTCCTCGCGCCCCCAACAAACTCGCCTGCGGCGAGCGCGTCAGGCCTTGCCGAGGACCTGGCGTTGGCGGCCGAGGCCGGTGACCTCGAGTTCGATCACGTCGGCGGGCTGGAGGAACGGGGTGCCCGGGCGGCCCAGGGTGACGCCGGCGGGGGTGCCGGTGACGATGACGTCGCCAGGCTCCAGGACCATGAAGTGGCTGAGGTAGCGGACCAGTTCGACCACCGGGAAGATCATCTCGGCGGTGGTGCCGTCCTGCCGGAGCTCGCCGTTGACCCAGAGGCGCAGCCCGAGCTCCTGCGGGTCCCCGGCCTCGTCCGGGGTGACCAGCCAGGGGCCGAGCGGGGTGAAGGTCTCGGCGGACTTGCCCTTGTCCCACTGGCCGCCGCGGTCGAACTGGAAGGCCCGCTCGGTCACGTCGTTGACCACCGCGTACCCGGCGATCGCCGCGGCCGCGGCCTCGTGGTCGTCCAGGTACCGGGCCGTCCGCCCGATCACCACGGCCAGTTCGACCTCGTAGTCGGTCTTGGTGCTGCCGCGCGGCACCAGGACCTCGTCGTACGGACCGACCACCGTGTTGGAGGGCTTGAGGAAGACCACCGGCTCGGCCGGGATCGCCGCGCCGGCCTCCGCCGCGTGGTCACGGTAGTTGAGGCCGATCCCGACCACCTTGCCCGGCCGGGCGACCGGGGCGCCGGTGCGCTCGCCCTCGATCGAGGTGACCGGCAGCTCGCCGGCCGCGACGGCCCGGGCGAGCCCGGCCGGGTCGAGCGCGGCCAGGAAGGCCCCGTCGATGTCGCCGGTGATCCCGGAGAGGTCGTACGCGGTGCCGTCCTGCCCGAGCACCACGGGGCGCTCGGCGCCCTGGGGGCCGACTCGGAGGAGCTTCACTGCCCATCACCACCTGGTTCGTCGCATGCCATGGAGGAGCATCCGAGGTATATCAACCGCCGGAGCCTTCGATCCAGAGGTGTCCAGTCGGCGGATTCCTATCAATTCATCCAAGCCGCCGGAGCACCGATTCGGTGTCCAGCACGCTTGACAGCGGGCCCCCGGTGCTCCGTCGGAGCTGACTGGTAGACAGGTGCCCATGGCGATCAGCAAGCACATCGAGGAGTTCCACGGGCTCCCGGTCCACGACTTCACCGACCACGAGGGCACGCCCGATGCCGGGCCCGCGCCGGAGTCGGTGGCCTGGCGGGTGCAGGTGGAGTACGACGGGGGCCAGGACTTCGCGGCGGTCTGGGCGGCCTTCACCGCGGCGGTGGACACCACGCGGGTGCGGGCCCTGGTGATCGGGCCGTGGTGGGAGGAGGAGTACGAGCTGGTGACCCCGGTGGTCACCGCGCTGGCGGCGGACGCCGCGCGCTTCCCGCAGCTGCGGGGGCTCTTCCTCGGTGAGGTCACCTTCGAGGAGTGCGAGATCTCCTGGCTCCAGATGGACGACGTCACCCCGCTGCTGACGGCCTATCCGGAGCTGACGGAGCTGGTGGTCCGCGGCGCCGACGGCGACTACGAGGGCAACGGCGGGCTGCGGCTGGAGCCGGTGAAGCACCAGCACCTGCGGGCGCTGCGCTTCGAGTCCGGCGGGCTGCCGGGCGAGGTGGTGCGGGCCGTGCTGGCCTCCGACCTGCCCGCGCTGGAGCGGCTGGAGTTCTGGCTCGGCACCTCCGACTACGGCGCCAGCTACACCGACGAGGACCTCGCCCCGCTGCTCTCCGGCGAGCTGTTCCCCGCCCTGCGCCACCTCGGTCTGGAGAACGGCATGCGGCAGGACGCGCTGGCCGCCGCCGTGGCCGACGCCCCGCTGACCGCCCGTCTGGAGGGGCTGAGCCTGGCCCTCGGCACGCTGACCGACGCGGGCGCCGAGTCGCTGCTCGGGCTGACCCACCTCAAGCGCCTCGACCTGCACCACCACTACCTCACCGCAGCCGCGCAGGAGCGGCTGCGCGCCGCGCTGCCCGGCGTCGAGCTGGACCTCTCGGGGGCCGAGGACCCGGAGGACGACTGGCGGTACGTGGCGAACGGCGAATGACGGTCCGTCACGCGGTCGTCGGCCACCCGGGCCACCGCCGGGTGGAGCTCTTCGCGGCGGCGGTCCGGGCGGCCGGGCTGCCCGAGCCGGTACTGCTGCCCTGGCGGGAGGTGCTGCGCGGCGAGGTCGAGGTCCCCGAGGGCGCCGCCGTCCGGGTGGACTCCCCCGGCGAGGACCCGGAGGTGGACGCGCTGCTGCGCGGCCCCGGGTACGCGCCGACCCGGGTGGAGGGCAGCGCCGCCTGGTACGCCGGGCTGCTGCGCGGCCTGGGCACCCTGGCGGAGGCGGTCGGCCGCGCCCCCGGCGCCCGGCTGCTGGCGGACCCGGCCCAGGTGGCCGTGGTCTGCGACAAGCGGGCCACCCACGCACTGATGACGGCTCACGGCGTCCCGGTGCCCCGGGCCCTCGGCGGCGGGCCGGTCGAGGGTTGGGACGGGCTGCGCCGGCGGCTGGCGGAGGCCGGGCTGAACCGGGTCTTCGTGAAGCCCGCGCACGGCTCCTCCGCCGCCGGGGTGGTGGCGCTGGAGTTCGGCCCGCGCGGCCGGGTGCACGCCACCACCTCGGTGGAGCTCGCCCCGGACGGGCTGCACAACTCGCTCCGGGTCCGCCGCTACACCGCCGAGGCCGAGATCGCCGCGATCGTCGACCGGCTGGCCCCGGACGGGCTGCACGTGGAGCGGTGGGTGCCCAAGGCCGCGCTCGGCGGCCGCTCGGCCGACCTGCGTCTGGTGGTGGTGCACGGCAGGGTCACCCACGTGGTGGCCAGGACCGCCGCCGGACCGCTGACCAACCTCCACCTGGGCGGCCGCCGGGGCGGGCCGGCGGAGCTGCGGGCCGCCGCCGGTCCGCACTGGGCCGGGCTGCTGGAGCTCGGCGCACGGGCCGCCGCCTGCCTGCCCGGCCTGCCGATGGTGGGCGTGGACGTGCTGCCCTCGGCCGGCTGGCGGCGCTTGTACGTCGGCGAGGTGAACGCCTTCGGCGACCTGCTGCCGAACCTGCCCGGCCTCCCCGAGGGCCCCGCCCCCGGGCTCGACACCTACGGCGCCCAGATCGCGGCGCTGCTCGGAGAACAGTGAAGACACCCGACATGCCCCACACCCCCGACATGAACGAGGTGGTCGGCAGCCACGACCTGCTGCTGGTCACCCTGGACACGCTCCGCTACGACGTGGCCGAGGAGCTGGCCGCCGCCGGGCGGCTGCCGAACCTCACCGCCGTGCTCCCGGGCGGCCGTTGGGAGCGGCGGCACTCCCCCGGCAGCTTCACCTACGCCGCCCACCAGGCGATCCTGGCCGGCTTCCTGCCCACCCCGGCCTCGCCGGACGGGCCGCACCCGCGCCTGTTCGCGGCCCGGTTCGGCAGCTCGGAGACCACCGCCGAGCGGACCTGGGTCTTCGACGCGCCCGACCTGCCCACCGCCCTGGCCGCCGCCGGGTACCGGACGGTCTGCATCGGCGGGGTCGGCTTCTTCAACAAGCAGGGTCCGCTCGGCTCGGTGCTGCCCGGGATGTTCCAGGAGAGCCACTGGGAGCCGGAGTTCGGCGTCCCCTCGCCCACCTCCTTCGAGGCCCAGGTGGCCCGCGCCGAGCAGGTCGCGGCGGCACAGCCGCCGGAGCAGCCGCTCTTCCTGCTGCTCAACGTCTCCGCCCTGCACCAGCCCAACTGGTTCCACCTCCCCGGGGCCACCCGCGAGGACGGCGACACCCGGGCCAGCCACGCCGCCGCGCTGGAGTACGTGGACGCCCACCTCGGGCGCCTGTTCGCCGCGATGAGCGCCCGGCGGCCCTGCTTCGCCGTGGTCTGCTCGGACCACGGCACCGCCTACGGCGAGGACGGCTACACCGGCCACCGGATCGGCCACGAGGTGGTCTGGACGGTGCCCTACGCACAGTTCTTTCTGGAACAGCACAGTTTCTTGGAGCAGCAGCGTTCATGAGGCCCTATCAGTCCTACGTCTACGCCTACCCGCACAAGACCGCCTACCGGCCGCTGCGGGACCGCCCCGCGCTCTCCGAGCTCTGGCGGGACGAGCCGCAGCAGGCGCTCTCGCTCTACGTGCACGTCCCGTTCTGCGAGGTGCGCTGCGGCTTCTGCAACCTCTTCACCCGGATCGGCAGCCCCGACGGCCTGACCACCGCCTACCTGGACGCCCTGGAGCGGCAGGCCGCGGCCGTCCGGTCCGCCCTGGACGAGGGGGCCCGGTTCGCCCTGGCGGCCTTCGGCGGCGGCACCCCGACCTACCTGACGGCGGGTGAGCTGGAGCGGCTCTGCGACCTGACGGAGCGGCACACCGGCGTGGACCTGCGGGCCGTGCCGCTGTCGGTGGAGGCCTCCCCGGCCACCGCCACCGCCGACCGGCTGGCGGTGCTGGCCGAGCGCGGCGCCACCCGGCTGAGCCTGGGCGTGCAGTCCTTCGACGACCAGGAGGCCCGGGCGGCCGTCCGCCCGCAGAAGCGGGCCGAGGTGGAGGCGGCGCTGGGCCGGATCCGGGCGGCCGGCTTCCCGGTGCTCAACATCGACCTGATCTACGGCATCGACGGCCAGACCGGGGCCAGCTGGCTGCGCTCGCTGGACGCGGCACTGGCCTGGCGGCCGGAGGAGCTCTACCTCTATCCGCTGTACGTCCGTCCGTTGACCGGGCTGGCCCGGCGGGAGACCCCGCAGGACTGGGACGGCCGGCGCCTGGCGCTCTACCGGGCCGGGCGGGACCACCTGCTGGCGCAGGGGTACCGGCAGGTGTCGATGCGGATGTTCCGCCGCGCCAACGCTCCGGCCGAGGTGGCGGGCGAGTACAGCTGCCAGACCGACGGCATGGTGGGCCTGGGCTGCGGGGCGCGCTCCTACACCTCCCGGCTGCACTACTCCTTCGACTACGCGGTGGACCCGAAGGAGGTGCGCTCGATCATCGACTCCTACGTGGCCACCGAGGACTTCGGGCACGCCGAGGTGGGCCGCCCGATGACCGGCGACGAGGCCCGCCGCCGCCACCTGCTGCAGTCGCTGCTCCAGGCCGAGGGGCTCGAACTCGACGGCTACCGGAGTCGGTTCGGCTCCACCCCGGCCGAGGACTTCCCGGCCGAGCTGGCCTCCTTCGACGCGCGCGGCTGGCTGTCGGAGACCAGCGGCCGACTCGCGCTGACCGCCGAGGGGCTGGCGTACTCGGACGCGGTCGGCCCCGCCCTGTTCTCCCCGGCGGTGGCGGCGGCGATGGCGGAGTACGAGCTGCGATGACCACCTTCCTCGGCCTGCCCGGCCAACCGGCGCCGGTGCCACCGGAGTTGACCGTCCTCTACCGGGGCCCGCTGTCCTCCTGCGACTACGACTGCCCGTACTGCCCGTTCGCCAAGCGGCGGGACAGCCCGCAGACCCTGCGGGCCGACCGGGCCGCACTGGAGCGCTTCACCGCCTGGGCGGCGTCCCAGCCCGGCCTCTCGGTACTGTTCACCCCCTGGGGCGAGGGGCTGGTCCGTTCCTGGTACCGGCGGGCGATGGTGCAGCTCAGCCGACTGCCGAACGTCCGCCGGGTGGCGATCCAGACCAACCTCAGCTGCCGCACCGGCTGGCTGGCCGAGGCCGACCTGGACGCCCTCGCCCTCTGGGTGACGTACCACCCCGGGCAGGTGGCCCTCGACCGCTTCCTGGCCAAGTGCCGGGAGCTGGACGCGCTCGGCGTCCGGTACAGCGTCGGCATCGTCGGCCAGCCCGAACACCTGGCCCCGGCAGGGGAGTTGCGAGCGGCGCTGAACCCGTCGGTCTACCTCTGGGTGAACGCCGCCGAGGGCCGCACCTACACCGACGCCGAAGCGGCCGACTGGCAGGCCCTCGACCCGCTGTTCGCCTGGAGCCGCCACCCGCACCCCAGCGAGGGCCGCGCCTGCCGGACGGGCTCCTCGGTGGTCTCGGTCATGGGCGACGGCTCGGTGCAGCGCTGCCACTTCGTCCGCGCGCCGCTCGGCAACCTCTACGACGGCTCCTACCGGGCCGCCCTGGCCGAGCGGCCCTGCCCGCTGCCGGTCTGCGACTGCCACATCGGGTACGTCCACCTGGAGACCCTGCCGCTGTACGAGGTCTTCGGCGCGGGCGTGCTGGAGCGCGTGCCGGAGGCGCTCAGCGGCCCACCAGCAGGGCGAGTTGACCGCCCACCGGCCCCGCCTGGCCGCTCAGCCGGGCGGTGAACCGGGCCAGGTCCCGGGCGGCGTCCTCGGCCACCAGGCCGGTGACGCCGGTGGCCAGCACGTCCGCCATCAGCCCGGCCGCCTCGGGGTACCGGCCCTCGGCGGCCAGGCAGAGCGCCAGGTCGTGGCAGGCCCGCAGGGTGCGCGGGTCGTGCGGACCGCAGACCCGGGCGAACTCGCCGATCAGCGGCCAGAGCCGGCGGCCCGCCTCGGCCGGCGCCCCGGCCGAGGCCAGCGTCCAGGCCTCGTCCGCCCGTCGGCGCAGCTCGGCGGTGCTGGTCAGCGGGACGTCGGCCAGCCGGCGGGCCACCGTCAGCCCGTCCGGCGGCCGCTGCTCCGGGTCCTTGGCGAGCAGTTCGAGGATCAGCTCCTCCAGCTCGGCCGGCAGGCCCGGCACCCGCTCGCGCGGCCGCGGCGGCGGGTCGCTGACGTGGCCGTGCATCACCACGAAGACGTCCTCGGCGCCGAACGGCGGCTTCCCGACGCAGAGTTCGTAGAGGATGCAGCCGACCGAGTAGAGGTCGGAGCGGCCGTCCACCTTGGTGCCCGTCCACCGCTCGGGTGCCATGTAGGGCGGGCTGCCGATCACCGTGCCGACGGTGGTGAGCCCGGCCGCCCGGCCGTCCAGCCGGGCGATGCCGAAGTCCAGCACCTTGGCGGTGCCGGAGTCGGCGATCATGATGTTCTCCGGCTTGATGTCCCGGTGCACCACCCCGGCCCGGTGGGCGGCCGCCAGCGCCTCGCAGACCTGGCCCAACCACCGGAGCACCTCCGGGAGTTCGAGCTTCACCTGGCGGGCCAGCGCGGACAGCGGGCGGCCGCGGACCAGCTCCATCACCAGGAAGTGCAGGCCCTCGCTCTCCCCCAGGTCGTGCAGGGTGACGATGTGCGGGTGGTTCAGCGAGGCCACCGCCCGGGCCTCGTCGGTGAACCGCTCCAGGTCGGCCGGGCTCCGGTAGGCCGCCTCGGAGATCACCTTGACGGCGATCTCCCGGCCCAGCCGGGTGTCCTCGGCGCGCCAGACCACGCCGAAGCCACCCCTGCCCAGCTCGTCCACCAAGCGGTACTTGCCGTCCAGCACGTCCCCGGCCTGCATCCTGCTCTCCCCCACGTCCGCCCGCGTCGAGGCGAGTCCACCACACCCGGGCGGCCGGGAGGAGAACTTCGGGCTACTGGTTGGTCCTGGGCAGACCGGGCGGGTTGAGCTCGGAGGACTGCACGGCCTCGTTCTCCAGCCCCCAGCGCTTGAGCACCTGGCCGTAGGTGCCGTTCTTGATGACGGTGTCCAGCGCCTCGTGCAATGCCTTCACCAGGCCGTTGTCCTTCTTGGTGGTGGCACCGATCTTGCCGAGCACCTGGGCGCCCGCGCCCGAGTAGGTGCCGACGATCTCGGTCTCGCCGGTCTGCGCGGCGTGGAAGGCGGCGACCGGGTTGGGGCCGAGGTGGGCGTCGATCCGGCCGGAGCCCAGCGCCAGGTAGTAGTCGGAGGAGTTCTGGAAGTACTTGATGTCCACCGGCTTGAGGCCGTTCTTGACGTTCTCCTCGTTCCAGGCGACCAGCAGCTTCTCCTGGTTGGTGCCGGAGGCGACCGAGATGGTCCTGCCGGCCACGTCCTTGGGGCCGCTGACCTTCCAGCCGGAGCCCTTCTTGGCCTCGAAGCCCAGGATGTCCAGCCGGTAGGTGGCGAAGTCGTACTTCTCCTTGCGGGCCTCGGTGACGGTGATGTTGGACAGGCCCACGTCGTACTTGCCGGAGTCCAGGCCGACGAAGATGTTCTCCCAGGAGACCGGGTTGAGCTCGACCTTGAGGCCCAGCACGTCGCCGATCAGGAAGGCGACGTCCGGCTCCACCCCGATGATCGTCTTGTTGTCGTCGGCGTAGAAGTCCAGCGGCGGGACGGTGCCGAGCGAGTCGACCACCTTGAGCGTGCCGCGCTTGCGGATCTCCTCCGGGACGAGGGCGGCGATCGCGTCCACCTTGGCGGTGGAGACGCGCTTCTGGTCGGCCGTCAGGTTGACCTTGGTGCCGTCCGGCGCGGTGTTCCCCTTGCTCTCCGCCGCCGGGGCGGGTCCACCGCAGGCGGCGAGCAGCAGGGCGAGGGCGGGCAGGGCGAGCAGGGAGCGGCGGTGCGCGGACACGGTGATGGACTCCATCGGGATCAGAGGACCTTGGCCAGGAAACTGCGGGTTCTGTCGTGCTGCGGACGGTCCAGCACCTCGGCGGGCGGGCCCTGTTCGACCACCACGCCGCCGTCCATGAAGACCACCGTGTCGGCCACCTCGCGGGCGAAGCCGATCTCGTGGGTGACGACGATCATCGTGGTGCCGGCCTCGGCCAGGTCCTTGATGACGTCGAGCACCTCGCCGACCAGCTCCGGGTCGAGCGCCGAGGTGGGCTCGTCGAAGAGCAGCACCTTGGGCTCCAGGGCCAGCGCCCGGGCGATGGCGACGCGCTGCTGCTGGCCGCCGGAGAGCTGGCGCGGGTAGGCGTCCGCCTTGTCGGCCAGGCCGACCCGGGCCAGCAGGGCCAACGCCTGCGCGCGGGCCTCGGCCTTGGGGCGGCGCAGCGCGCCGACCGGGGCCTCGGTGACGTTCTCCAGCACGGTCAGGTGCGGGAAGAGGTTGAAGTTCTGGAAGACGAAGCCGATGTGGGTGCGCTGGCGCAGCACCTCGCGCTCCTTGAGCTCGTACAGCTTGCCTCCCGAGCGCCGGTAGCCGATCAGCTCGCCGTCGATGGTGACGTGGCCGCGGTCGAGCTTCTCCAGGTGGTTGATGGCCCGCAGCAGGGTGGACTTGCCGGAGCCGGAGGGGCCGAGCACCACGGTGACCGACCCGGCCTCGACCTGGAGGTCGACCCCGCGCAGCACCTCCAGCCGGCCGAAGGACTTGCGGACGCCGCGGACGTCCACCATGGCGGTACTGGTCATGTCCGGCCTCCTGCGGCGACGGGGATCTGACGGAGCCTCGACCGCAGCTGCTGCCACGGGGTGGGCGGCGGGGTGCGGTCGGCGCCCCGGGCGAAGTGGCGCTCCAGGTAGTACTGGCCGATGGAGAGCAGGGTGGTCAGCACCACGTACCAGACGGTGGCCACCATCAGCAGCGGCACCACCCGGCCGGTCCGGCCGTAGACCACCTGGACCTGGTAGAAGAGTTCGCCGATCGCCATCACGTAGACGATCGAGGAGCCCTTGAAGAGCGAGATCACCTCGTTGCCGGCGTTCGGCAGGATGGCGCGCATGGCCTGCGGCAGCACGATCCGGCGCAGTTGGCGCAGCCGGGGGATGCCCAGCGCGGCGGCGGCCTCCAGTTGGCCGGCCTCCACCGAGATGACCCCGGCCCGGATGATCTCGGCCGCGTAGGCGGCCTGGTGCAGGGCCAGCCCGAGCACGGCGGCGCCGAGCGCACCGAGCAGGTCCATGGTCTCGAAGCTGGCCACGGTCGGTCCGAACGGGATGCCGATCCCGAACTCCTTGTAGAGGTACGAGAGGTTGAACCAGAAGACCAGCTGGACGATCAGCGGGATGGAGCGGAAGGCCCAGACGTAGGCCCAGGCGATGGTCTGCAGGATGCGGCTCGGGGAGAGCCGCAGCAGGGCCACCACCGCTCCCAGGGCGAAGCCCAGCACCGTTCCGTAGAGGGTGAGTTGGAGGGTCACCCCGACGGACCTCAGGATGGTGTCGGCGGTGACGAAGGCCCGGAAGGTGGCCCAGTCCCAGCCGGGGTTGGTGGCCAGCCCGTGCAGGAACTGGGCCACCACCACCAGGGCCAGCACCCCGGCCACCAGCCGCCAGGGATGGCGGGCGGGCACCACGGGCAGGTCGGCCAGGTCGTCCTCGGCCACCGCCGGCCGCTCGGTCACGGTCGCGGTCATGGTCAGGGCCTCTCGGGCGGGCTGATCTCGGACGTCGGGATGGCCGACTCGGCGGTGCCCCACTTCGCCAGGATCCTGGCGTAGGTGCCGTTCTGGATCAGCTGGTTGACGGCCCCCTGGAAGGCCGGGGTGAGCGGGGAGCCCTTCTTGAAGGCGAAGCCGACGTCCAGCCGGCGGAACTCGCTGAGGAAGCGGGTGCCGGAGGCGGGCTGGGCGGCCTGGTGGCGCAGGCCGTTGATGGTGGACATCACCAGGTCGACCTTGCCCTGCTGGAGGCTGGTCAGGGTGGCGCCCGAGTCGGAGTAGGCGCGCACCTCGTAGGCCTTCTTGCCGGCGTCGGTGCAGATGTTCTTCTTCGCGTTCAGGGTGGTCTCGAAGGTGGTGCCGACGCCGGTGCCGATGGCCAGGCCGCAGAGGTCGTCGATGGTCTTCACCGGCTGCCGGGCGTCGTCCTTGCGGACCGCGAAGCCCTGGCCGTCGTTGATGTAGGTGACGAAGTCGATGGTCTTCAGCCGGGCGGTGGTCACCCCGAAGTTGCCGGTGCCCAGGTCGAACTTGCCGCTGTCCAGGGCGGGGAGGATGGTCTCGAAGGCGGCCTCCTCGCGCTGGATCCTGATCCCCAGCACCTTGGCCACCGCGTCGGTGAAGTCCACGTCGATCCCGGCCGCCTTCTTCACCGCCGGGTCCGGGTAGAAGGCGCTCGGCGGGGTGCCGGAGGAGCCGCCCAGCTTGAGCGTGCCGGCCTTGCGGACCTCCTCGGGCAGCAGGGCCGCCACCGAGTCGACCTTGGCGACGGCGGAGACCACGTCCTGGCTCGCCGCCGCCAGCGCCGAACTCCCGGCCGGGGAAGGGGCGTTGGCAGGACCGGAGCCGCAGGCGGTGGCCAGCAGGAGCGGGAGCAGGGCGGCTGCGGCCAGAGCGGGAGTGCGTCTCACGGGGTCGGTGCCTTTCGGTGCAGGTGCTTCTCGAAGGGGAGCGGGCCGGCGTCGGGGCCGGGGGCGCCGGTGTCGAACAGCGGGGTCCAGCCCGCCGCCAGGTAGAGCGCCTTGGCCTCGGGCTGGCGCGGGCCGGTGGTGAGGTACATCCGCCGGTAGCCGGTGCGGGCGGCCTCGGCCTCCAGCTCGGCCAGCACCCGGCGGGCCAGGCCCCGGCGGCGGTGCGCCGAGTGCGTCCACATCCGCTTGACCTCGGCCGTGCCGTCCTCGTACCGGCGGTAGGCGCCGCCGGCCACCGGCTGACCGTCCGTCAGCAGGAGCAGCAGGGTGCCGTCCGGCGGGGCGAACTCGGCGGCCGGGAAGCGGGTCATCTCCTGGGCGCCGCCCGGGCCGTAGCGGGTGACGTACTCGTGGGTGAGCTCGCGGACCAGCGGCTCGGCGAGCGGGTCGTCCAGGCGGACCCGGCGGACCTCCAGCAGTCCGGTCATGCGGCGGTGGCCTCATCGGCGGCCGCCTTGGCCGCGTCCCGCTTGGCGACCTCCTCGCGGACGATCGGGATGACGTACCGGCCGAAGTCGACGGCGTCGTCCAGCAGGTCGTAGCCGCGGGCGGAGAGGATCTCCACGCCCAGGTCGTAGTAGTCCAGCAGGGCCTGGGCCACCGTCTCCGGGGTGCCGACCAGGGCGTTGGAGTTGCCGGCCCCGCCGGTCGCGGCGGCGGTCGGGGTCCACAGGGCCCGGTCGTAGCGCTCGCCGGCGGCGGCGATCTCCAACAGCCGCTGGGAGCCGGTGTTCTCCGGCGCCCACTCGCCCTCCGCGCCCTTGGGGCGCGGCAGCAGGCCGCTCTCCGAGACCCGGGCACGGATCCGGTCCACCGTGCGGTGCGCCTTCTCCCAGGCCAGCTCCTCGGTGGGCGCGATGATCGGGCGGAAGGCCACCTGGATCCGCGGCACGTCGGTGCGCCCGGCCTCCTTGGCCGCCTGCTTCACCCGCTCGATCTGCTCGGCGGTGCGGGCCAGCGGCTCGCCCCACAGGCAGAAGATGTCGGCCTCGGCCGCTCCGGCCGCGTAGGCCGCGTCCGAGGAGCCGCCGAAGGAGACCTGCGGGCGCGGCTGCTGGACCGGGAAGACGTCGGCGACGAAGTCCTCGAAGCGGTAGTACTCGCCGTGGTGGTCGAAGCGGCTGGTGCTGGTCCAGATCTTCTTCACCAGGGCGATGTACTCCCGGGTGCGGTCGTACCGCTGGTCCTTGGTGACGAAGTCGCCCTCGCGGCGCTGGTCCTGGTCGGTGCCGCCGGTGATGAAGTGCACCGTCAGGCGGCCGTCGCTGATCTGGTCCAGGGTGGCGAAGGTCTTGGCGGCGAAGGTCGGGTAGGAGACGTTCGGCCGGTGGGCCAGCAGGATCTGCAGGGTGTCCAGCTCGGAGGCGATGTACGCGGCGGCCGGCGCCGGGTCCGGCGAGCCGGACCCGTAGGCGAACAGCACCCGGTCCCAGCCGTGCTCCTCGTGGGCGCGGGCCAGCCGCAGGGTGTAGTCGCGGTCGAAGGCGCCGCCGCTGCGGGGGTTGGTCTCCGAGCCGTCGTTGGTGGCGGCGATACCGAGGAACTCGACGGGCATGGCGGGCCTTTCGGACGTGCGGACATGGCGGTGCGAGGGGAGGGGGTGCGCGCGGCGGCGGGAGTGGAGGCTTCGGACGACCCCTGGGGGCGGCTCCGGTGGTTCGAGTGGAACAGCGGGCCTCACGGGGCGTCAACTGCCCTGGGATTCCTTCATGTTCTGTTATCAGCCGGGTCACAGCAGGCAACGTCGGACCGCTCGGGACGGCCTTGACAGGGGAACGGGTCGGCTGCCTACGATCGGGAACCG
This sequence comes from Kitasatospora sp. NPDC004289, assembly GCF_053602875.1. Taxonomy (NCBI): domain Bacteria; kingdom Bacillati; phylum Actinomycetota; class Actinomycetes; order Kitasatosporales; family Streptomycetaceae; genus Kitasatospora; species Kitasatospora sp. NPDC004289. Next base: position 36,747 of record NZ_JBSGEL010000044.1, read on the forward strand.
GACGCGTTGAGGGGCGCGGCCGGGCGCGGCGGCCCGCCGATCCGGAGCCGCCCCATGGCCGTTGTCCTCTCCCCTCCGCCCGAGACCTCCACCCCGCTGTCCGACGATCCGCCGATCGTGCCCCGGCGCCGCCCGGGCCGGTGGGCCGCCTCGGCCCTCGCCCTGCTGGTGCTCGCCCTGGTGCTGAACTCGGTGGTGCGCAACCCCGCCTTCCAGTGGGACGTGGTGGCGCAGTACTTCACCACCACCGCGATCGCCCAGGGGCTGCTGCTGACCCTCTGGCTGACCGCAGCCGTGATGGTGCTCGGCTTCGCCCTCGGCACCCTGCTGGCGGTGCTCCGGCTGACCGACAACCCGCTGCTGCGCAGCCTGAGTTGGGGCTTCGTCTGGATCTTCCGCTCCACCCCGCTGCTGGTCCAGCTGCTGTTCTGGTTCAACATCGGCGCGCTCTACCCGACGGTGGGCCTGGGCCTGCCGTTCGGCCCGGAGTTCTTCACGGTGAAGACGGTCAACCTGTTCGGCCCCACCCTCACCGCCGTGATCGGCCTGACCCTGCACGAGGCGGCCTACGCCGCCGAGGTGGTCCGCGGCGGCATCCTCTCGGTGGACCACGGCCAGCTGGAGGCCGCCCAGGCACTCGGCCTCGGCCGGGCCCGGGTGCTGCGCCGGATCGTCGTCCCGCAGGCGATGCGCTCCATCGTGCCGACCGCCGGGAACATGCTGATCGGCACCCTCAAGGGCACCAGCATCGTCTCCGTGCTGGCGGTCCAGGACCTGCTCTACTCGGCCCAGTTGATCTACAACCAGACCTACCAGGTGATCCCGCTGCTGCTGGTCGCCACCCTCTGGTACGTCGCCGTGACCAGCGTCCTCTCGGTCGGCCAGTACTACCTGGAGCGGTACTACGCACGCGGCAGCAGCCGGGGCGGACTGCCACCGACGCCGCTCCAGCGGCTGCGGGCCCTGGCGACCCGGGCGGGGGCACGGGCATGAGCACCCTGGTGATCGTCGGCGCCGGGCCCCGGACCACCGGTCTGCTGGAGCGGATCGCCGCCAACGCGGACGGACTGCTGCCCCCGGACCACCCCCTGGACATCCACCTGGTCGACCCGCACCCGGCCGGCCCGGGCCGGATCTGGCGCGACGCGCAGTCCTCGCTGCTGCGGATGAACTCGATGGCCGAGGACGTCACCCTGTTCACCGACGAGCGCTCGGTGATCGACGGGCCGGTCCGGCCCGGGCCCTCGCTGGCCGAATGGGCCCCGCACCAGGAGGAGTTCGCCCCGTACGAGCCGGTCGCCTCGGCGGCGGTGGAGGCCGAACTCCGCACCCTGGCGCCCACCGACTTCCCGACCCGCCGGGCCCAGAGCGCCTACCTGGACTGGGCGCTCCGCCGCGCCCTCGCCGAGCTGCCCCCGCAGGTCACGGTCACCATCCACCGGGACACCGTGCTCTCCGTCACCGGCCCGGCCGACGGCCCCCAGCTGGTCGAGCTCTCCGACCGGGTGCTGACCGCCGACCAGGTGGTGCTCGCCCTCGGCCACCTGGCCGCCGAACCCGACCCCCGGCACGCCCGCTTCGCCGCCTTCGCCGACCGCCACGGCCTCTTCCACCTGCCGCCCGCCTTCACCGCCGACACCGACCTCAGCGGCCTCGCCCCCGGCGAGCACACCCTGGTCCGGGGCTTCGGCCTGGCCTTCGTCGACCTGCTGGTCCTGCTCACCGAGGGCCGGGGCGGGCGCTACGAGGAGCGCCCGGACGGGCGGCTGCGCTACCTGCCGTCCGGCGCCGAGCCGGTGCTGCACGTCGGCTCGCGGCGCGGCGTCCCGTACCACTCCAAGACCGGCTACCGGCTCCAGGGGCCGCCCGCCCCGCTCCCCCGGTACTTCGACGGGGCGGCGGTGGACGGGGTGCTCTCGCTGCCCGGTGAGCTCGAACTGCGGCGGGACGTCTGGCCGTTGATGGCGAAGGAGATCGGCTTCGGACACTACCACGAACTCTTCCACGCCCATCCCTCGCGGGTCGCCCTGGCGTGGCGGGACTTCCTCGCCGAGTACGACCGACTGGACTGGTACGACGCCGAGTTGACGGAGCTGGTGGCCAAGGCCGTCCCGGACCCGGCGGACCGGCTGGACTTCGAACGGCTGGACCGGCCGCTGGCGGGGCGGCAGTTCACCCCGGAGGAGTTCCAGGCGCACCTGCTGGCGTACGTCGAGGCGGACGCCGACCGCCGGGCCGACCCCGCGCACAGCGCCGACCTCGGCGCGTTCCTCGCCCTGCTCTCGCTCTTCGGCCAACTGCCCCGGCTGGTCGCCTCCGGCCGGCTGACGGACCGTTCGACGGCCGAGGAGCTGGAGGGGTGGTGGTTCGGGTTCTTCAGCTTCCTCGCCTCCGGCCCGCCCGGGTTCCGGCTGCGGGAGCTGGTGGCGCTGGCCGAGGCGGGGGTGGTGCGGTTCCTCGGCGGCGAGCTGTCCGTCTCCACCGACGAACGGCGCGGCACCTTCACCGCGACCAGCACCACCGTGCCCGGCCACCTGGTGCACGGCACCGCCCTGATCGAGTCCTACCTCCCCGAACACACCCTGGACCGCTCCACCGACCCCGTCCTGCGCGGCCTCCTCTCCACCGGAGCCGCCACCGCCCAACCCGCCACCGGCCTGCTCCTGGTCGACCCCGCCGACGCCCGCGTCCTCTCCCCCGACGGCACCCCCCACCCCCGCCGCACCGCCCTCGGCCCCTTCACCACCGCCCGCACCCACACCGCCTTCGCCCGCCCGCGCACCAACGCACCGGGCTTCCGCCAGAACGACGCGGTCGCCCGCCGGCTGCTGACGGAATTGGTTGCACCAGGGGCGCGAGGAACTGCGCGGGTCGGAAGGCGGCTCACCTGCAACTGAACCGCCGTCAGCCAGTTGCACGTGCTGCCGTTCCCCAGCGCGCAGTTCCTCGCGCCCCTGCGGGGCGCAACCACCCGCGCCCCCGGTGTCCCCGAATTCGTCCACACCTACGATGGGAGGCGGACAGGTCCGTACGAGGAAGTAGGACGTCATGGCGAAGCAGCCGCCGCAGGTCGACCCCGCGCAGGACCGGGCGAAGGTCACCGATCCGAAGCACGCGGCGGCGGGCCTCCCCGCCGTCGGGCACAGCCTGCGGATGGCCGCCGAGCAGATGAGCCCCAAGCGGGTGCTGGCCACCCTGACCAAGGTGAACCAGCCCGACGGCTTCGACTGCCCCGGGTGCGCCTGGCCGGAGCCCGGCAAGACCCACACCGCCGAGTTCTGCGAGAACGGGGCCAAGGCCGTGGCCGAGGAGGCCACCGAGCGCCGGATCACCTCCGCGTTCTTCGCGGAGCACTCCGTCGCGGAGCTGGCCGAGCGCTCCGGCTACTGGCTCGGCCAGCAGGGCCGCCTCACCCAGCCGATGCTGCTGGACGAGGGCGCGACCCACTACGCGCCCGTCTCCTGGGAGCGCGCCTTCGCCATCGTCGCCGAGGAGTTGAAGCAGCTCGCCTCCCCCGACGAGGCCGCGTTCTACACCTCCGGCCGGACCAGCAACGAGGCCGCGTTCCTCTACCAGCTGTTCGCCCGCCGCCTGGGCACCAACAACCTGCCCGACTGCTCCAACATGTGCCACGAGTCCTCCGGCTCGGCCCTGGTGGAGACGCTCGGCGTCGGCAAGGGCAGCGTCAGCCTCAAGGACCTCTACCAGGCCGACCTGATCATCGTGGCGGGCCAGAACCCGGGCACCAACCACCCGCGGATGCTCTCCGCCCTGGAGCGGGCCAAGCGGGCCGGCGCCACGATCGTCAGCGTCAACCCGCTCCCCGAGGCCGGGCTGGAGCGCTTCAAGAACCCGCAGAACGCCCGCGGCCTGGCCGGAAACGGCACCAAGCTCACCGACCTGTTCCTGCAGATCCGCCTCGGTGGCGACCTCGCGCTCTTCCGGGCGCTCAACCAGATGATCCTGGCCGCCCCGGACGGCGTGGACCGCGCCTTCGTCGAGGAGCACTGCCACGGCTTCGAGGAGTTCGCCGCCGAGGCCGCCGCCACCACCCGGGCGGAGGTGCTGGCCGCCACCGGGCTGCCCTGGGAGCAGATCCGGCAGCTGGCCGAGCTGACCCTCTCCTCCCGCAAGGTGATCGTCTGCTGGGCGATGGGCCTGACCCAGCACCGGCACGCGGTGCCGACCATCCGGGAGGTCGTCAACTTCCTGCTGCTGCGCGGCAACGTCGGCAAGCCGGGCGCCGGCGTCTGCCCGGTCCGCGGACACAGCAACGTGCAGGGCGACCGCACCATGGGCATCTTCGAGCGGCCCGCCCCGGCCTTCCTGGACGCGCTGGAGAAGGAGTTCGGCTTCGCCCCGCCGCGCGAGCACGGCCTGGACTCGGTGGACACCATCCGCGGCATGCGGGACGGCAAGGTCAAGGTCTTCTTCGCGATGGGCGGCAACTTCGTCGCGGCCACCCCGGACACCGAGGTGACCGAGGCGGCGATGCGCCGCTGCGCGCTCACCGTGCACGTCTCCACCAAGCTCAACCGCTCGCACGTGGTGACCGGCGCCCGGGCGCTGATCCTGCCCACCCTGGGCCGCACCGACCGGGACTGGACGGCGGCCGGCGCCCAGTTCGTCAGCGTCGAGGACTCGATGGGCATGGTGCACTCCTCGCGCGGCGGCCTGCGCCCGCCCTCGGACGAGCTGCTCTCCGAGCCGGCCATCGTCTGCCGGCTGGCCCGGGCGGTCTTCGGCGAGCAGGACGAGCTGCCCTGGGAGCGCTTCGCCGAGGACTACGACACCGTCCGGGACCGGATCTCCCGGGTGGTGCCGGGCTTCGACGACTACAACGCCAAGGTCCGCGCGCCCGGCGGCTTCGCCCTGCCGCACGGCCCCCGGGACAGCCGGACCTTCCCCACTCACACCGGCAAGGCCAACTTCACCGTCAACCCGTTGACCGCCCCGGTGGTCCCCGAAGGCCGGCTGCTGCTCCAGACCCTGCGCTCGCACGACCAGTACAACACCACGATCTACGGCCTGGACGACCGCTACCGGGGCATCTCGGGCGGCCGCCGGGTGGTCCTGGTGAACCCGGAGGACGCGGCCGCGCTGGGTCTGGCCGAGGGCTCGTACACCGACCTGGTGAGCGAGTGGCGGGACGGCTCGGAGCGGCGGGCCCCGCACTTCCAGGTGGTGCACTACCCGGTGGCCCGGGGCGGGGCGGCGGCGTACTACCCGGAGACCAACGTGCTGGTGCCGCTGGACTCCACCGCCGAGATCAGCAACACGCCGACCTCCAAGGCCGTGGTGATCCGCTTCGAGCCGGACAGCGGGCTCTGATCTCCTCCCCCTGACGGCGCGACACCTCCGGACAAGTGAGCCAATATGTCGGATTTGCACCTAATCTGACACCAGCTCACCCGATCCGGAGGTCCCGCCGTGCCCGACACCGACCAGCCCGAGAGCGCCGCCGGCCGGGAACTGACCGAGGGTCCGCCCACCCCGGCCGCCAAGCTGATCCCGCTGATCGGCCCGGCGATCCTGACCGGCATCGGCTCCTCGCTCACCCTGCTGGCGATCAGCGAGGTCGCCGAGCGCCTGGACCACCTGCTCTGGGACGTCATCCCGGGCGGCATCGGCATCGGCGACTTCACCCCCTGGTGGATCATCGTGGTGCTCACGGTGACCGGCGCCGCCGTCGGCCTGGTGGTCTGGAAGGCCCCCGGCCACGCCGGGCCGGACCCGGCCACCACCGGCCTGGTCGACCCGCCGGTCTCCCCGCTGGTCCTGCCCGGGCTGACGGTGGCCACCATCCTGGCCCTGGCGGGCGGGGTGAGCCTCGGGCCGGAGAACCCGATCACGATGATCAACATCGCGCTGGCCTACTGGATCGGCCGCCGCTTCCTGCCCGCCACCGGCGCCACGCTCTGGGTCGCCCTGGCCGCCGCCGGGACCATCGGCGCGCTCTTCGGCACCCCGCTCGCGGCGGCGCTGATCCTCTCGGAGATGCCCGGGCCCGGCGCCCTCTGGGACCGCCTGTTCGCCCCGCTGATCGCCGCGGTCACCGGCTCGATGACCACCCTGCTGATCGCCGGGGAGGAGTTCTCCATCAAGGTGCCCGGCTATCCCGGCGCCCGGCTGGCCGACGTCGGCTGGGCCCTGGTGATCGGCGCCGTCAGCGCGGCCTTCGGCCTGGCCGCCGTCTACCTCTTCCCCCTGGTGCACCGGACCTTCCGTCAGATCCCGCACCCGGTGGCGATGCTGACGGTCGGTGGCCTGGTGCTCGGCGCGCTGGGCGCGCTCGGCGGCCACCTCACCCTGTTCAAGGGTCTGGAGGAGGTGAAGGAGCTCACCCTGGACTACGACGACTACAGCTTCGGGGCACTGCTCGGCATGGCCGTGGTGAAGCTGGTCGCGCTGGTGGTCGCCAGCTGCTCCGGCTTCCGGGGCGGCCGGATCTTCCCCGCCGTGTTCGCGGCGGCGGCGCTCGGCTTCGCCTTCAGCGCGCTCTTCGACTCCGTGCCGCCCGCGCTCTCGGTGACCTGCGCGGTGCTCGGGGTCCTGATGGCCGTCACCCGGCAGGGCTGGATGAGCCTGTTCACGGCGGCGGTGCTGGTGCCGGACACCGCCCTGCTGCCGATGCTCTGCGTCGCCGCCCTGCCGGCCTGGCTGCTGGTCACCGGCCGCCCGGAGATGCAGCTCCCGGAGGAGGAGCCGGTCACGGCGTAGCGGTGCCCCCCGCGGCGCTCTGCGAGCCGGAGGCGGAGGCCGAGGCGGACTGGCCCGACCCCGAGGCGTCCGCCGACGGGGTGCCCGGGGCCGAGGCGTCCGCCGACGGGCTGGCGGAGCCCGAACCGGACGGGGTGCCCGAGCCCGACGGCGAGCCCGAACCCGACGGGGTGTCCGAGGGCGAGGCCGACGGAGTACCCGAACCGGAGGGCGAGCCGGAGCCGGACGGAGTGCCCGAACCGGACGGCGAACCGGAGCCCGAGGGGGTGCCGGTGGCCGGCGGCTGGGTGGTGCCCGAGCCGGTGCCGGGCTGCTGCGGGGTGACCGGGACGGGCGGCAGGTTCTCCTGCTTGGTCGGCTGGATCGGCGTCACGCCGTCCGCGCCCTTGGGGATGTCCGGCACCTTCCAGGCGCCGCCCTGGTCGTCCGGGGCGGACTCCGGGTCGGGGCGGACGGCACCGAGGATCGGCATCGCGCCGACCGGGGAGACCTTGATCACCGCGCCGGTGCGCGGGGCCTGCACGATCAGGCCGCCGCCGATGTACATCCCGATGTGGGTGGCGCCGCCGTAGTAGACCACCAGGTCGCCCGGCCGCATCTGGTTGAGCGGCACCTTGGCCAGCTCGGCCCACTGGTCCTGGCTGACCCGGGGGATCCGCACCCCGGCGGCCAGCCAGGCCTGCGAGGTGAGGCCCGAGCAGTCGAACTTGTCCGGGCCGGTGCCGCCCCAGAGGTAGTCCTTGCCGAGCTGGGCCAGCGCGAACGCGACCGCCTTGCGCCCGGCCTGGGAGGGGGTGCGCTCGCCCTTGCCGAGCGCGCCGGAGGCCAGGAAGGCCAGCTGGGCCTCGTCGGCCCGGGTCTTCTCCAGCTGCTCCAGCTCGGTGCGCTGGGCGCCGGTCAGCGAGCTGACCATCTGCTCGACCTCGGCGAGGCGCTTGGCCACGTCGGCCTTGGCCGCCTCCTGCTGGGTGAGCAGCGCCTGGGCCTGGGCCAGCGAGGCCTCGGCCAGCTGCTGGAGCACCGTCAGCGAGGCCCGGTCGGCCTTCAGCTTGTCCAGGAACTCGCTCTGCGAGCGGCCGGCCGCGGCCAGCAGCTCGGCCAGCACGACGGCCTCGTACGGGTCCTTGGCGAGCAGCAGCTCGGCCATCTCGGAGGCGTTGCCGTTGCGGTACTGGGCGGCGGCGAGCAGCGAGGCCAGGTCGCCGCCGGCCTCCACGGCCGCCTGCTGCGAGGTCTGACGGCTCTTCAGGTCGGCCACCACGGCCTGCTGCTCGGCGAGCTTGGCGACCGTGCCGTTGTACTGCTCGGTGGCGGCCTCGGCCTCGCGGTAGAGCTCGTGCAGCCGGTCCAGCATCGGGCCCAGGGTGGCCTTGGCGGCGGCCAGCGGGTCCTGGCCCGGGGAGACGGTGAAGGAGGGCGCCGGCGGCGGGGTGGGCGCGGCGAGGGCCGTCCCGGCCGAGGTCAGCGCGAGTGCGGCGACCGCCAGCACCGCGCCGCAGCGCAGGGCGGCGCGCACCCAGGGCCGCACGCCGTTGTCCGTGGTCCGCACCCCAGCGTGCATCTGCCCGCCCTCCCCGTAGTCCCAGCCGTCGGCCGGGCCCCTCAGCCTGGCAATCGCCCCCGATCCTGCCATGCCCCCCGTCGGCGCAGACAGGGGGTTACCGGACGGTTCGGTGAATTCTCAGCGTGATCTCACCCGGGATGTGAGACACCTCTCAACAAACCCTGACCAGACCGGACCAATCCGGACAGAACCGCTGATCAGTGGCCTGATCTCCACCCTTCCACGGCCTGACCGCAACCCCCCGGACACCTTCGGAACCACGACTCCGCGCCCAGTTCACCTTCCGTTCACCATCCACTCCTACGGTCGCCCGTGACACCAGCGTCAGTACGACAACTACGACGATTGTTTGGGTTATGGAACACATCACGTTCCTGGTGGCCGTTGTGATCATCACGGCGCTCGCCTTCGACTTCACCAACGGCTTCCACGACACCGCCAACGCGATGGCCACCTCCATCGCCACGGGAGCCCTCCGTCCGAAGGTCGCCGTCACCATCGCGGCCGTCCTCAACTTCGCCGGGGCCTTCCTCTCGGTGAAGGTCGCCACCACCATCTCCGGTGGCATCGTGAACGAGAAGGCGGGCATCCAACCGTCGATCATCTTCGCGGCCCTGGTCGGCGCGATCCTGTGGAACCTCCTGACCTGGCTCAAGGGCCTGCCGTCCAGCTCCTCGCACGCCCTGTACGGCGGCCTGATCGGCGCCACCGTGGTCGGCGTCGGCCTCAACGGCGTCAACTTCGGCACCGTGGTCTCCAAGATCCTGATCCCGGCCGTGGCCTCCCCGATCGTGGCCGGCCTGGCCGCCTGGGGCGCCACCAAGCTCGCCTACCGGATCACCCGCGGCGGCAAGGCCAAGAGCACCGAGAAGGGCTTCAAGGCCGGCCAGATCGCCTCCGCCTCGCTGGTCTCGCTGGCCCACGGCACCAACGACGCGCAGAAGACCATGGGCATCATCACCCTGACCCTGGTCTCCGCCGGCGCGCTACCCAAGGGCGCGCTGCCCCCCACCTGGGTCATCGTCTCGGCCGGTGCGGCCATCGCGATCGGCACCTACATGGGCGGCTGGCGCATCATCCGCTCGATGGGCAAGGGCCTGACCGACATCCAGGCGCCGCAGGGCTTCGCCGCCGAGACCGCCGCCACCACGGTCATCCTGACCTCCACCCACATGGGCTACGGCCTCTCCACCACCCAGGTCTGCTCCGGCGGCATCATGGGCGCCGGCCTCGGCGGCCCGAAGGCCGAGGTCAACTGGGGCATGGCCCGTCGCATGGTCTACACCTGGGGCCTGACCCTGCCGGCCGCCGCCGCGGTCGGCGGCGTGGCCGCCTTCCTGGCGGACCAGGGCACCTGGGGCGTCCTGCTGGTCGGCGCGGCCCTGGTGGTCGGCTCCGGCGCGATGTACCTGATCTCCCGCCGCCAGCCGGTGCACGCCGGCAACGTCAACGACGTCACCCCGGTCGAGGTCCCCGTGACCCAGCCCACCACCCCCGCCGCGACCACCGTCGCCGCCTGAGTCCGGAAGGGACCGAACCATGAGCATGAGCATCAAGTGGGCCGCCCTGGCCGAGACCGCCGGCATCAGCTTCGCGGTCACCGTGGCCACCGTGCTGGTCTTCTCCCTGGGCATCGTGGCGCTCTCCCGCCGCGAGGCCGCCCTGGAGTCCGGCGCGGCCGGCTCCGGCAAGGGCACCGTGGCGCTGGGCGCCGCCGGCCTCTGCTTCGCGGCCTGCGCCTCGGTGGTCGGCTACGGCCTCTACCTGATCGCGGGCTAGCCGCCAGGAACGGCACGAAGCCCCCGGATCCGTCCGCCAACGGACCCGGGGGCTTCGTCGTACGCTCCGTCAGTTCCGGGCGGGCTCGGGGGCGGCGGCCCCGGCCGGGGCGTCCTGCTGGGTGGTGCGCAGCGGGACCTCACGGATCATCAGCACCACCAGGAAGGCCAGCAGGGCGAACGGCGCAGCGATCAGGAAGACGGTGGCCACGCCGCGGCCGAAGGCGTCGGTGACCATCGGGACCACCTGGGCGGGCAGCGCCTTGAGGTCCGGGATGCCGCCGCCGGTCGCCCCGGCCGGCAGGTGGGCGGCGGCCAGGCTCTCGTTCAGGTGCTTCGACACCTGGTGGGAGAGCAGCGCGCCGAGCGCGGAGACGCCCATCGCGCCGCCCATGGTGCGGAAGAAGGTGACGGTGGAGCTGGCGGTGCCGAGCTCGTGCCGGGGCACGGTGTTCTGCACGGCGAGCACCAGGTTCTGCATGGTCAGGCCGAGACCGACGCCGGTCACGGCCATCCCGACCGCCAGCAGCCCGTACGGGCTGTCGTCCCGGACGGTGCCGAGCAGCGCGAAGCCGAGGGTGAGCAGGCCCGCCCCGGCCACCAGGTAGGCCTTCCAGCGGCCGTAACGGGTGATCAGCTTGCCCGCCACCGTGGAGGACAGGGCCAGGCCGAGGATCATCGGCAGGGTGAGCAGCCCGGCCATGGTCGGGGACTCCTTCCGGGCCAGCTGGAAGTACTGGCTGAGGAAGGTGGTGGCGCCGTACATCCCGATGCCGACCAGCACGCTGGCGATCGAGGCCAGCGTGACGGTGCGGTGCCGGAACAGGTCCAGCGGCACGATCGGCTCGGCGGCCCGGCTCTCCGCCCACACGAACAGCCCGGCCAGCACCAGCCCGCCGCCGACCATGGCGGCGGTCTGCCAGGAGAGCCAGGGGTAGCTGTCCCCGGCCAGCGTGATCCAGATCATCAGCAGGCTGACCGCGCCGGTGATCAGCACCGCACCGAGGTAGTCGATCTTCGCCTCGCGCTTCACCACTGGCAGCCGCAGGGTGCGCTGCAGCACCACGATGGCGATCAGCGAGAACGGGATGCCCAGGTAGAAGCACCAGCGCCAGCCGAGCCAGTCGGTGTCCACGATCACGCCGCCGATCAGCGGGCCGCCGATGGTGGCCAGCGCGAAGACGGCGCCGAAGTAACCGCTGTACCGGCCGCGCTCGCGCGGCGGCACCATGGCGGCCAGGCAGATCTGGGCCAGTGCGGTGACGCCGCCGGCGCCGATGCCCTGGAGCACCCGGCAGGCGATCAGCTGGCCGGTGTTCTGGGAGAGCCCGGCCAGCGCCGAGGAGACGATGTAGATCACCAGCGCGGCCTGCACCAGCTTCTTGGGGCTGACCAGGTCGGAGAGCTTGCCCCAGATCGGGGTGGCGGCGGTGAGCGAGAGCAGCGCGCCGGTGACCACCCAGGTGTAGGCGGTCTGGCCGCCGTGCAGGTCGTGCAGGATGTGCGGCAGGGCGTTGGCCACCACCGTGGAGGAGAGCACCGCCACGAACAGGCCGAGCAGGAGCCCGGAGAGGGCTTCCAGTACCTGACGGTGGCTCATGGGGGCAGGGTCGGAAGCTGTGCTCATGGGGGTCCTTAGGCCTGAGATTCGTTGCCTCGGGCAACCATAGGACGCGATGGTTGTGTCAGGCAACCAACGACGGCGATTCCCGGCCACCGCCGGGGCGGCAGGGCCTGCCCGACAATTCGCGCCGGATCAGGCCGGGTCGTCCGGTGCGTGCGATCGGCGTGCGGCCGGGGCGCCCTCGTAGCGGAGCTACTTGGGCGTTTCGGCCGTGCGGCGAGCGTGCGTGCAGGGCGGGCCGGACCCGGCGGGAATTGTCGGGCAGGCCCTGAGTCAGGTCAGCCGAGCTTGGGCTCGCCCAGGGCGTCGTTCAGGCGGCCGAGCAGGGCTCCCAGCTGGGCCAGGTCCTCGGGCTCCCAGCCGTCCAGCATCAGCCGGAAGCGGTCCAGCCGGCCGCTGCGGGCGGCCAGGTAGCGGGCGGCGCCGTCCTCGGTGAGCGAGACCAGCGAGGAGCGCCGGTCCAGCGGATCGGTCTCCCGGGCGACCAGGCCGAGCTCCTCCAGCACCTTCACCTGGCGGCTGATGGTCGGCTTGCCGACCCCGAAGTGCAGCCCGATGTCGGTCAGCCGGACCTGCCCGGACTCCAGCACGAAGCCGAGCATGCTGTACGCCACGCCCTCCAGCGCCGGGTGCACCTGGCGGGACATCTCCGCCGCCCGGGCCCGGCCGCGCCGGAACAGCACGGCGATCTCGCGCTCCACGGCGACCAACGCCGCCTCCGCCGCCACCCCGTCAGCCGTACTCGCTCCCATGGCAGCAGTATCCCGCAGTCGCGCCTCCCCCTGAACGGCAACTGTTTCATGATATGAAGTATCCGTTTTGCCCGTCTTTGCGATAGGAGAGGTTCGATGGCCGACCAGGCCCGCCGCGGCTTCGCGACCGAGCTCAAGGACGCGGTCACCCCGCGCGCCTTCCTGCTCGTCCTCGGGGTGCTACTGCTCCAGCTCGGATTCATCACCTCGTACGTCGGCGCGCTGCACCACCCCACCCCGCACGAGCTCTCCATCGCCGTGGTCGCCCCGCCGCAGGTCAGCCCCAAGCTGGTCGGCGCGCTGGAGCAGGTGCCCGACGACGCCGTGCGGGCCACCACCGCCGCCGACCGGGCCGCGGCCGAGGAGCTGATCCGCGATCAGAAGGTCTACGCGGCCTGGATCTTCGACCCCGCCTCGACCCAGGACACCCTGCTGGTCGCCGACGCCCGCGGCCCGGCCGCCGCCACGGCCGCCGAGAAGATCGTCACCGCCGTCGACCAGACCCAGGGCCGCACCGTGAAGGTGGAGGACGTCATCCCGCTGGCCGCGGGCGACGCGGAGGGGCTCTCCTCCTTCTACCTGGTGATCGGCTGGTGCGTCGGCGGCTACCTGGTCGCCTCGATCCTCGGCATCTCGGCCGGATCCCGCCCGGCCAACGCCCGTCGCGCGGTGATCCGGCTCGGCACCCTGGCGCTCTACTCGGTGGCGGCCGGCATCGGCGGCGCCGTCATCATCGGCCCGGTGCTGAACGCGCTGCCCGGCTCCAGCTGGGCGCTGATCGGCCTGGGGAGCCTGGTGGTGTTCGCGGTCGGGGCGATCACCATGGCGCTGCAGTGCCTCTTCGACATCGTCGGCATCGGCGTGGCGGTGCTGATCTTCGTGGTGCTCGGCAACCCCAGCGCGGGCGGCGTCTTCCCGCCGCCGCTGATGCCGCCGTTCTGGCGGGCCATCGGCGCCTGGATCCCCAACGGCGCCGGCACCGACGTGGCCCGCTCGATCGCCTACCTCGGCTCCACCAACGTGCTGGTCCCGCTGCTGGTCCTGGTGGCCTGGGCGCTGGTCGGCGTGGCCGTCACGATGGTCGCGGTGATCCGCCGCCCGCGCGTCGGCCGCGAGCGGATCCCGGAGCTGGAGGCGGACCGGGGCGCGGAACAGGCCACGGCCTGACCGTCCGTCAGCACGGCCGCGGGGCCGCACCGGGAGGGATACCTCCGGTGCGGCCCCGCCGCCGTTGCTACTCCCGGGCGCCGATCGCGTCCGCCGGGTGGGCCCGCAGCGCGGCCCGGGCGGGCAGCGCGGTGGCCGCGAAGGCCAGCAGGGCGGCCGCGCCGACCACGCCGAGCCAGGTCAGCGGCGGGGCGTACGGGGTGCCCGAGCCGGTCATGCCCGCGCTGTACGCGCCCAGCGTCAGGGCCGCCACCGCCGTGCCGAGCGCCACCGCGAGCAGCACCACCGTCAGGGTCTCCCAGCGGAGCATCGCCCGGACCTGACGGGCCGTCGTGCCGATCAGCCGCAGCATCGCGAACTCGCGGCGCCGGGCGGCGGTCGCCATCACCAGGGTGTTCACCACCGCGATGCCGGTGAAGGCGATGATCAGGCCCATCGCCACGTAGTTGACCTGCGCCTGGGTGCCCGCCTGGGCCTCCCGGGCGGCGTCCACCTGGGCCCGGTCCAGCACCCGCACCGCCGGGAACGGCCGGACGGCGGCGGCCAGCGCGGCCCGGTCGGCGGTGCCCGCCACCAGGACCGAGGAGGCCAGCGGGACGTCCACGTGCGCGGCGACCAGACCGCGGGGCAGCAGCAGGTCCCCGAAGCCCAGACCGCGGTGGTAGACCGCGACCACCCGCAGCGGGGCGGCGGTGCCGTCCCCGAGGGTCACCTCCAGCCGGTCCCCCACCGTGACGCCCTTGACCTCGGCGGCCAGCTCGCTGACCGCCACGGTGTCCTCGGCCATCGCGTCCAGCGACCCCGCGCCCACCTGCGGGTCCAGGGTGCGGGCCAGGCCCTGCGGGGTGACGCCCTGGGCCGGGAACTTGTCCTGCCCGGCCCGCACCGAGGTGCGCAGCACCTCGGTCACCGCCTGCACCCCCGGCACCCGGCGGACCGCCTCGGCCGCCGCCCCGGGCACGCCCGGCCCCGCGGCGGCCAGCACGTACGGCGCGCTGGTCCCGGCCACGGCCTGCTCGCGGGCCGCGTGGGAGGCCGTGGTCTGGGTGAACAGGATGGTGGAGGCCATCGCCACCGCCAGGCTCAGCGGGGTGACCACGGCGGCCAGCCGCTTGGCGTTCGCCCGGGTGTTCTGCTCGGCCAGGAAGCCCGCCGCGGGTGCGGCCAGCCGGGCGACCCGGCCCAGCAGGAAGGTGGCCACCCTGGTCACCAGCGGGCCCAGCAGGGCGATCGCGGCGGCGGCCAGGATCACGCTCAGGAAGGTCACCGGGGTGGCGGCGGCCTCGGTGCGCAGACCGCTCAGCACGTACACCAGCGCCCCGTACCCGGCCGCCAGCAGCAGGCCGGCGGCCAGTCGGCCGGCGCCGATGCCGGGCTTGGGCTGCGCGGCCTCGGCCAGGCCCTCGGTCGGGTGCACCCGGGCCGGGCGGCGGGCCGAGACCCGGGCCGCGCCCCAGGCCGCCAGCAGCGTGGCCGGGACGGCCAGCAGCGGCGGGACGGCACTGAGCGTCAGCTCCAGGGTGTCCGGCAGCGCGCCGACCGCGACGAAGCGGCCGTGCATCCAACCCGCCAGCAGCAGCCCGGCCAGCGCCCCCGGCACTCCGGCCAGCAGGCCGACCACCAGCGCCTCCCGGCCCACCATCCGGCGCAGCTGACGGGGCGTCGCCCCGACCGCCCGCAGCAGCGCCAGCTCCCGGGCCCGCTGCTGCACGGAGAGCGCGAAGGTGCCGGTGACCACCAGCAGCGCGACCAGCAGCGAGGTGCCGCCCATCGCCGCGCCCAGGCTGACCAGGCTGACCCGGGCCTTGCCCGCGTCCAGGAACTCCACCGGGCCGCGCTCGTCCCCGGTGCGCACCTTGGCGGTGGTGCCCGCCAGCGCCGCCTCGGCGCCGCGCCGCACGGCGGCCGGGTCGGCCCCCGGAGCGGTCAGCAGGCCGATCACGGCGACCCGGCCCTGGTGCCCCGCCAGCCGGCGGGCCTCGGCGGCGGCGAAGAACAGCGAGGACTGGCGCTCGACCCGGCCCTGCGGGGCCGCGACGCCGACCACCGTGTACGCGGCGGGCGCGCCGGTGGACTGCACGGTGACGGTGGCGCCCACCGGCTGCCCGGCGGCGGCGTCCACCACCAGCTCGTTCGCGGCGGCCGGGGCCCGGCCCTCGCGCAGCGCGTACGGGGTCAGCGCGGCGGAGTCCCAGGCGTGCCCCCAGGAGGCGCCCGGCCGGACCCTGCCGTCGGGGGCCACCAGGTGGGCCGGGAAGGTGAGTTCGGGGACGGCGGCGCGCACCCCGGGGACGGCGGCGAGCCGCTCGGTGAGCCCGGCGTCCAGCCAGGCCCGCTCGGTCAGCGGCTTGGCCTTCTCCTTGGTCTTGCCCTTCTTCTCCGAGGTCCAGTGCACCTCCTGATCGGCCGTCACCAGCACCGGGGTGCCGGCGTAGCGCTCGGTCGGGATCCGGCCGCGCAGGCCGGTCTCCAGCAGCGCGGCGCAGGCGGTGACCAGCGCGGCGGCGCAGAACAGGGCGACGAAGGCCCCGACGAAGGCGCCCTTGCGGGCGCGCAGGGTGGAGAGCGCGAGGGTGAACATCAGGCCCACGCCCCCAGCCGGCTCATCCGCTCGGCCACCCGGTCGGCGGTGGGCGCGGGCATCGCGTCCACCACGTCGCCGTCCGCCAGGAACAGCACGGTGTCGGCGTACCCGGCGGCCACCGGGTCGTGGGTCACCATGACCACGGTCTGGCCCAGCTCGTCCACGGTCTGGCGCAGCAGTCCGAGCACCTCCTTGGCCGTCATGGTGTCCAGCGCGCCGGTCGGCTCGTCCCCGAAGACCACCTCCGGCCTGGTCACCAGCGCCCGGGCGATGGCCACCCGCTGCTGCTGGCCGCCGGAGAGCTCGGCCGGGCGGTGCCCGGTGCGGCCCGCGAGGCCGACCCGCTCGACGATCCGCTCCAGCCACTCCCGGTCGGGCTTGCGGCCCGCCAGCAGCAGCGGCAGCGTGATGTTCTGCAGGACCGTCAGCGAGGGCAGCAGGTTGAAGGCCTGGAAGACGAAGCCGATCCGGTCCCGGCGCAGGTGGGTCAGCGCCGTCTCGTCCAGCCCGGCCAGCTCGGTGCCGCCCAGCGTCACGGCGCCCCCGGTGGGCCGGTCCAGGCCGGCCGCGCAGTGCAGGAAGGTGCTCTTGCCGGAGCCGGACGGCCCCATCACCGCCGTGAAGCTGCCGCGCGGGATGTCGACGGTGACCCCGCGCAGCGCGTGCACGGCGGCGGCGCCGCGGCCGTACACCTTGGTCACGGAGGCCAGCCGGACGGCTTCGGCCGTGGCGGTGGTGGAGGGGGTGAGGATCTTGGGCATGCCCCCAGCCTGCTGGGGGCGGGAAAGATGATCTAGTGTCAGAAGTGGCAAGGGGTGACAGCTTGTTGCCACGCTCGACGGGGGACGGGGAACAATGTCGGGTCTGACCGCACTTGGCGTGTCCGATGACCAACTGAGGCTTTACCGCTACTTCCTGAGACATCCGGGGCACGACACCGAGGAGGCCGCCGCCTCCTTCGGGCTCGAACCGGCCGCACTGGCCGGGGCCCTGACGGAGCTTCAGGACAAGGGGCTGCTCCGGGTCTCCGATCGGCACACCGTGCTGGTCTCCGACCCGGCCGTGGCCGTGGAGTGGCTGGTGGAGCGGGAGCTCGGCGCGCTCAAGCTCGCCGGGGACCAGGTGGCCGCCGCCCGCAAGGCCATCCCGGCGCTGGCCGAGGAGCACAAGCACGGCCTGGCCGAGACGCCGGTCGGCGACATCGAGCGGGTGGACGGGGTGGACGCCATCCGCGAACGCCTCACCGAGCTGGGCTTCTTCACCTTCCGCGAGCTGATGGCCCTGCTGCCGAACCGCTGGCAGCCGGAGAGCATCGCCCAGGCCCGCGAGTCCGACCTGCGGATGCTGCGCCGCGGCATCCGCTGGCGCACCGTGGCCGGCCCCGAGGCGCTCGCCGACCCGGACACCCTGGCCTACCTGCGCGAGCTGGTCGCGCACGGCGCCGAGGTCCGCGCCACCGACCAGGCGATCCGGCGGATGGTGGTCTGGGACCGCAGCACCGCGATGGTCCCGGTGGACCCGGACGACTACCTCCGGGCCACCCTGGTGATCCGTCAGGCCGGCGTGGTGGCGAACACGGTCGCCTGGTTCGAGCAGGTCTGGTCGAGCGGCCGCGAGCTCCCCGCCGCCCCCACCGAGACCCCCGCCCCGGCCCCGCTCGGCCCGCTGGAGCGGCGCGTCCTCGACGTGCTGGCGCGCACCGACAAGGACGAGGCGGCCGCCCGCGAGATGGGCGTCTCACTGCGCACCTTCCGCCGCTACATCGCCGACCTGATGCAGCGCCTGGGCGCCGCCAACCGCTTCCAGGCCGGGTTGCTGGCCAAGGAGAAGGGCTGGATCTGACCGGGCCCGGCCCGGACGGCGGAAGCCCGGCCCCCGTGGGACGGGGCCGGGCTTCCGAGGACGACGGGCGGGTCAGACCCGCTCGGGCTCCGGCTGTTGCTCCGACCGGGTGTCCAGACGGTCGGTGAAGACGAACCTGGCCATCGCCCAGTAGCGGAAGACCATCGCCAGCAGGGTGCCGACGATCATGCCGCTGAGGAAGTCCGCGACGTCCTCGCCGAACTTCGAGATGTGCGGTTCCCGCAGGTCCAGCACGTACTGGGAGAACGCCAGCGGAAGGCTGTTCACCACGATGGCCAGACCGCTGACCACGAAGAACAGCACCGCCTCGCGCTTGTGCCCGTACGCGCGGAACGACCACTGCCGGTTCAGCAGGTACGAGACCACGGTGGCGATCAGGGTCGCGATGGTCAGCGCGGCCACCGGCTTGGCGCTCAGGACGGTGGCCCGCAGGCTGAGGTTGATCACCAGGGTGAGCAGGAAGCAGGTCCCGCCCACGAGCAGGAACTTCACCAGCTTGCGGTGCTTGACCAGGAACGGTCGCGCCCGGTGCGGGACTCGGGACAGAGCCCGTTGCGTGGGTGACGGCATTTCGGCAGTCTCGCACGCCGTCCCGGGGCACGGGTACTCGGACCGTCCGCCCGGGAACGACTACTCCACCGCGATCCGCAGCACGCCCGTGGTGGTGCCCTGGAGGACCACCCGGCCGGGCGCGATCGACCCCACCATCTGCAGCGTGTCGAAGAGGAAGCCGGCCCCGAGGTACGCCGTCCGCACGGTGCGGCCGGTCTCCGGATCGATCTCCGCGTAGCGGTACGGGTCGAGCGCCGAGGTGCCGTCGGTGCCGGGGATCACCGGTTCGCGCAGCACCGTGCGCAGCAGCCCGTCGGCGGTGGAGAGCCGGGGCACCGCGGCGGACCGGGTGCGGTTGTCCCAGCGCAGGTCGCAGCCGCTGCCGTCGGCCCGTACGTCCACCCGGCTGAGGCCGCCGCGGAAGGCGGCGGAGGAGGGCACGCTGGGCCCTGCGCCGTCCGGCAGGGCCGGGTACGGGTAGCCGTAGGTGCTGGCCACGAAGACCGCGTTGCCCACCGCCACCGGGGAGTTCTCACTGCCGCTGCCGCCGGCCCTGAGCACCGGGACGGAGCAGACCAGCCCGCCGTCGGAGGTCCGGTGGACCAACAGGTTGACGGTCGGGGCCGCGTTGTCGACCACGGTCAGGTAGTCCGTGCCGGTGCGCGGGCCGAAGAAGGTCGGGGTGGAGCCGCTGCCCCAGCTGAGCTGGCCGGGCTTGCGGCCCGGGCCCCGGTCGTACGGCCGGCGCCAGCGCACCTCGGGGGTCCCGTCCGGGCGGGCGGTGAGCAGGTAGGTGGCGTGGGTGGTGGTGACCGCCGCGCCCTCGGGAGCGGTGGAGATGGAGTTGGCGATCGTCTCGCCAGCCGGGAGGGCCAGGGTGCGGACGGCGCCGGTGCTCCCGTCGTCGGCGGTGCCGACCACGCCGCCGCCGGTGGCGAACCAGACCCGGCCCTGCCAGTCCGGCGACAGGCCGGTCACCGCGTCGCCGTCCGGGACGGCCCCGGCCAGCGGGAGGCGGGAGTCCACGGTCAGCTGCCAGCCGCCGGAGGCCGTGCGGCGGTGGCCGATCCGCAGCAGGTCGCGGTTGCCGTCCACGACGACCAGCCGGTCACGGTGGTCCAGGTACGCGTACACCCCGCCGAGCAGCGAGCCCTTGGCGAGGGTCAGCTCGGTCAGCGAGCGGCCGTCGGACGGGTCGAGCAGGTGGACGGTGGGGGCCCGGCCGAAGATCTCGGTGCACAGGGCCACCGGGAGGCCGTCGGCGCCGACCAGCACGGTCGGGCAGGCCGAGGCCAGCGCCGTCCGGTGCGAGCCGATGCTGCCCGCGCCCGGGCCGGGCAGCGGGGTGGCGTCCGAGGAACCGGTGTCGCCGTGCATGGTCGCGGTCCCGGGCGGGCCCGCGTACGGGTTGGCCGGCGGGAGCGGGGCGTACGGCTCGGCGGCCGCGTGGGCCGGGGCTTGGGCGGAGAGCAGCAGCGCGGCGGTGACGAGCACGGCGGCGCGGGTGCGCAGGCGCATGGGAGTCCGTTTCCGGGAGGAGGGGCACGACAGGGGTGCACTCCGCCCGGTGGGACGTGAGAGGAGCCCGGCGATCGGCCGGGCGGGAGGGCACCGCGCGGATCAGCGCGCGCGGTGACAGATGGCCGAGGACGCACGGGCCAGGTCGACGGCGAGTCGACGGCTCAGGTGCGTGTGGCGGTCCATGCGGGGGATCCTGCCGTGCTGACGGACCGTCACACAAGACCCGTCTCACGGTACGGGCCGCGCCCCTGGTGCCCCGCCAGGGGCAACCAGGGGCGCGAGGAACTGCGCGAAGCGGAAGACCCTCACCTCAACTGAGGGCAGCACAGCCAGTTGCACGTGCGTCGGGCCCGGCAGGGCAAAACGGCCACCCTGCTGGGCCCGACGCACCCTCAGGCCGCGACCGGCACCGCCGCCGGCTCCAACGCCAGCTCCAGCACCTCCCGCACGTCCGAGACCGTGTGCACGGTGAGCCGCTCCAGCACCTCGGCCGGCAGGTCGTCCAGGTCGGGCTCGTTCCGCTTGGAGATGATCACCGTGGTGATCCCGGCCCGGTCGGCCGCCAGCAGCTTCTGCTTGATGCCGCCGACCGGCAGCACCCGCCCGGTCAGCGAGACCTCACCCGTCATCGCGACCTCGGGGCGGACCCTCCGCCCGGAGAGCAGCGAGGCCAGCGCCGTGGTCATGGTGATGCCGGCGCTCGGGCCGTCCTTGGGGACGGCGCCCGCCGGGACGTGCAGGTGGATGCCGCGCTCCCGCAGCCCGGTGACCGGCAGCTCCAGCTCGGCGCCTCGCGAGCGCAGGTAGGAGAGCGCGATGTGCGCGGACTCCTTCATCACGTCGCCCAGCTGGCCCGTCAGGGTGAGGCCGGTGGAGCCGGTCTCCGGATCGGCAAGCGAGGCCTCGATGTAGAGGACGTCGCCGCCGGCGCCGGTGACGGCGAGGCCGGTGGACACGCCGGGGACGGCGGTGCGCCGCTCGGCCGGCTCCTGGGCCGCCTCCGGGGTGTGGTGCGGCCGGCCGATCAGCGCCCGCAGGTCCTCGGCTCCGATGGCGGCGGGGAGCTCTCGCGCCCCAAGCTCGGCTTCGGCCGCGACTTTCCGCAGGATCCGGGCCACCGAGCGCTCCAGGGTGCGCACGCCCGCCTCACGGGTGTACTCCCCCGCGAGCTTGCGCAGCGCGTCCTCGCCGACGGTCACGTCCTCGGGCCTGAGGCCGGCCCGCTCCAGCTGACGGGGCAGCAGGTGGTCGCGGGCGATGGTGACCTTCTCGTCCTCGGTGTAGCCGTCCAGGCGGACCAGCTCCATCCGGTCGAGCAGCGGCTCGGGGATGGACTCCAGCACGTTGGCGGTGGCCAGGAAGACCACGTCGGAGAGGTCGAGCTCGACCTCCAGGTAGTGGTCGCGGAAGGTGTGGTTCTGCGCCGGGTCGAGCACCTCCAGCAGGGCGGCCGCCGGGTCGCCCCGGTAGTCGGAGCCGACCTTGTCGATCTCGTCCAGCAGGACCACCGGGTTCATCGACCCGGCCTCCTTGATCGCCCGGACGATCCGGCCGGGCAGCGCGCCGACGTAGGTGCGCCGGTGCCCGCGGATCTCCGCCTCGTCCCGCACGCCGCCGAGCGCCACCCGGACGAACTCCCGGCCCATGGCCCGGGCGACCGACTCGCCGAGCGAGGTCTTGCCGACGCCGGGCGGCCCGACCAGGGCCAGCACCGCACCGCCGCGCCGGCCGCCGATCTGGCCCAACCCCTGGTCCGCGCGCCGCTTGCGCACGGCCAGGTACTCCACGATCCGGTCCTTCACGTCCGCCAGGCCCGCGTGGTCCGCGTCCAGTACCGCGCGGGCGGCGTTGATGTCGTAGGAGTCCTCCGTCCGCACGTTCCACGGCAGTTCGAGGACGGTGTCCAGCCAGGTGCGGATCCAGGAGCCCTCGGGCGACTGGTCGGAGGAGCGCTCCAGCTTGTCGACCTCCTTGAGCGCGGCCTCCCGGACCTTCTCCGGCAGCTCGGCCGCCTCGACCCGGGCCCGGTAGTCGCCCTCCTCGTCGGCCGGGTCCCCGTTCAGCTCGGCGAGCTCCTTGCGGACCGCCTCCAGCTGACGGCGCAGCAGGAACTCCTTCTGCTGCTTGGCCACGCCCTCCTCGACGTCCTTGCGGATGGTGTCGTTGACCTCCTCCTCCGCGAGGTGCTCGCGGAGCAGGACCAGCGCGTACTCCAGACGGGCCAGCTGGTCGGACTCCAGCAGCACCTTGAGCTTCTGCTCGGCGGTGACGAAGGGGGCGTACCCGATGTTGTCCGCCAGCTCGCCGACCTTGTCGATCTGCGAGACCCGGTCGACCACCTGCCAGGCGCCGCGCTTGCGCAGCCAGTGGGTGGAGAGCGCCTTGTACTCCTTCACCAGCTCGGCGGCCCGGCCGGCCACCGGCAGCCCGGCGTCCGACTCGTGGAAGGTGCTGGTCTCCACCCAGAGCGCCGCACCGGGGCCGGTCGTCCCGGCACCGATCCGGACCCGTCGGACCGCGCGGACCAGCGCCGCCGGGTCCCCGTCCGAGAGCCGGCCGACCTGCTCGACGGTGGCCAGCGTGCCGACCGAGGCGTAGGTGCCGTCCAGCCGCGGCACCAGCAGCACCTGCGGCTTGGCCCCGCCGGAGACGGCGGCCCGGGCGGCGTCCACGACGGCGCGGACCTCGGAGTCCTTCAGGTCCAGCGGGACCACCATGCCGGGGAGCACGACCTCGTCGTCGAGGGGGAGCACGGGCAGGGTGAGCGGAGTGGACGTCGATGCCATGATCTCTCCCCAGTCAGTGAAGTTGAGTTGACCTGACTAAGGTTCGGTGAGCCGCCAATGTTCCCCGGAGCTTGTTCGCTCTGAGCGATCAGGGCATTGCCCCAGGCGGGGGCGGTGCGCCAGAGTGCCGGACGTGGATATCCAGCCCACCGAGTTCGGCATCCGGGTCAACCTCCCGGAGCCCCGCAGGCTTCCCGCCGCCCTCCGCAACCGGGCCCTCGCCGAGGACGCGGACGGGCTGCTGCTCGCCGCCCCGCACCCGGGCGGCACCACCGAGCAGGCCCTGCGCACCGTCCTGGCGGGGCCGGCCGCCGAGCTCGGCCTCGACCTGGCCGGCCTGGAGGTCTGGGACGGCGAACCCTTCGCCCGGCTCGACGACGCCGACGGGCGGCCACTGCTCTACGCCGAGCTGGGCCGCGACCCGGCCGCGCCGGAGCAGCCCGGCCCGGCCGGGGCGACGACGGCGGACGCCGTCCGCGAGCTGATCGACCACCTCTCGCTCTGGCTGCTGGTCACCGTCGGGTCCGCGGACCCCGACGACCCGTCGGCCACCGCCCTGGCCGAGCGGCTCGCCCGCGAACTGGTCGACGCCCTCGCCCCCGACGCCACCGTCACCACCGGCCGCGCCCCGCACGGACCCACCGCCGTGGTCCGGCCCACCTGGCTCGACACCACGGACGTCCGCGCCGCCCTGCTGGCCGCCTGCGCCGCCCTCCCCGGCCCCTGGAGCCCACCCACCCTCCTGGAGACCCCCGACGGCGACTGCGCCACCGCCACCCGCGGCCCCGTCCGCCTCTCCGCCGCCACCGGCCCCGTCTTCGCCGAACTCGCCCGCCACCACCAGCTCCCCTGAGGCCAGCGGCCGCCCCCCGCAGGGGCGCGAGGAACTGCGCGAGAACGGAAGGCGACCCACCGCCAGATCGGGGCACACGAGCCAGTTGCACGCTCCGCCGCCCCCAACGCGAGTGGCCACCCCTCCGGGGGCGCGGGGAACTGCGCGAGAACGGAAGGCGGACCAGCGTGAGATCGGGACACGCGAGCCAGTTGCAGGCGGTGCCGTTCCCCCGCGCGCAGTTCCTCGCGCCCCCGGTGGCGCAGCCACGCTCGCATCCCCCCGGTGGCGCAGCCACGTCCGCCGGCCCCGGGCTCAGGCCTCCGAGGGCTCCAGCCGCCGCAGGGCGAGGTGCCCCGGGCCGGTGGTGCGGCGCAGCCAGGGCCAGAGGGCGACGCCCACGAGCAGGGCCGCCGGGTGGCCGACACCGGTCACGAGGTCGGCGTCGTCCAGGAGTTGATGACCGATCAGGGCGCCGGCCGCACCCAGCGCGCACAGACGCCCGGGGAGCGCGAGAAGACCGGCGAGCGCCCCGAGGGACGCCAACACGCCGTAGCTCACACCGATGTCCAGGCCGTCGAGCGCCGCGCCGTCCAACCGCCCGGCCGCGACGACCACCAGCACCACCGCCTGCGAGAGCAGCGTCGCGAGCACGTGCCCGGCCACGAAGACCGCCGCCGCCCGCCGACCGCCGACCCGCCGCTCCAGCGGCGCCACGGTGACGGCGAAGGCCCAGAAGTACGGCATCCAGACCGGCCCGGCCACCCACGTCCCGCTCAGCAGCAGGGAGCCGACGGGGTGGTCCAGCAGGTTGTGGGCGTCCGAGCTGGAGAACGCCTGCAGCCGGTCGACGACCGCCGGATCGCCGAAGCGGGCGAACAGCGTGGTGCCGAGCAGCAGCGCGAGGTACCCGAGCGCGAAGGGGTTGCGGCGGGGCGTGGGGAGCACGCTCCGCAGCCGGGCGCGCAGCCGGAGCCGGAGATCAGCCATTCCGCCCTCCGGTCCACTCGTGCCACCATGTGACTTGTCGTGCTCACGGTACTTCGCAGAACGCCCACGGTACTTCCCCGTACTGGGAGCCTCCTGTGAATCCGCTGTGAGCTCGGTTCGAACCCTGCCCGCCGTTGGTCCGGACCAGCCCTACGCCTACGGACCAGTAGCGAACCCGCCCAGGAGTCTGCCATCCCTTCAACGGCATACGCACCGTTACGGGCGATATTTTCGGCGGGTAAGGTATCGCCCCGTGCCGCATCCCGGGCCCGGGGCGAGGCCGGTCAACAGGCCGGTTGTGCCCGGTTCACCTGCCGGGATGCTCGCGGTGTACGTACGCTGCGACCAGAGCGGAACGGATGCGCGGACCACACCTGCGCACCCTTCCGGGAGCCCGTGACCTCGGCGGACGGTCCGGGTGCTTTTCGGGCCCCGGCACGGGCCCGCCGACGGAACACAAGACGACTACGAGCGGACCCCGCTGTCCCCACAGGCAGCCGGGCCGCAGCCCTGGGGGCGGTGGCGTGACCGTGACAGAGATTCAGCAGGAGACCAACAACAACAGCGCGGTGGGCACCCAGCGACGGGTGCTCGTCGTGGAGGACGAGCCCACCATCGCCGAGTCCATCGCGGCCCGGCTCGGGGCCGAGGGCTTCAAGGTGGCGGTGGCGCACGACGGCCCCGGCGCGGTGGACGGCTTCCACACCTGGCAGCCGGACCTGGTGGTGCTGGACGTGATGCTGCCCGGCTTCGACGGCCTGGAGGTCTGCCGGCGGATCCAGGCCCAGCGCCCGGTGCCGGTGCTGATGCTGACGGCCCGTGACGACGAGACCGACCTGCTGGTCGGCCTCGGGGTCGGTGCCGACGACTACATGACGAAGCCGTTCTCGATGCGCGAACTGGCCGCCCGGGTCAACGTGCTGCTGCGCCGGGTCGAGCGGGCCCAGCAGGCCGCCCGGACGCCCGCGCTGGGCAGCCTGCGCTTCGGGGACCTGGAGATCGACCACGTGCAGCGCCGGGTCCGGATCGGCACCGGTGACGTCCACCTGACGCCGACCGAGTTCGACCTGCTGGCCTGCCTGGCCGCCCAGCCGCGCGCGGTGCTCACCCGCGAGCAGCTGCTGGCCGAGGTCTGGGACTGGACCGACGCGTCCGGCACCCGCACCGTGGACAGCCACGTCAAGGCGCTGCGCCGGAAGATCGGCGCCAGCTGGATCCGCACCGTCCACGGCGTCGGGTACGCCCTGGAGGCACCGCTCTCCTGACCGGGAGGACGGCAAGGCCGGGACCGGGGGGTCCTGGCTCCGCCGCACCCGTACGGAGTCAGCGGGCAGGACGCGAGGGCGAGATGACCTTCCCACAACAGCGCAAGCGCGCGGCACAGCACCACGACGGCGACCACCGGGGCCTGGCCAGCCGGGCCGCCAGCCGGCTCTGGGACGACGTGCGTCCGCTGGACCCGGTCCGATCGATCAAGGGCAAGCTCACCCTGCTGGTGATCGTCTCGGTCTTCCTGGCCAGCCTGATGGTGGTGGTCGCGATCCGGTCCGAGACCCAGATCCGGATCATCATGATCTTCTCGATGATCGCCTCGCTGCTCTTCATGCAGTTCCTGGCGCACGGCCTCACCGCGCCGCTGCGCGACATGACCGCGGCCGCCAGGGCGATGGCCGAGGGCGACTACAGCATCCGGGTCGAGGTGAACTCGCGGGACGAGATCGGCGAGCTCGCCGAGACCTTCAACCGGATGGCCGGCGACCTGGAGGCGGCCGACCGCCACCGCAGGGAGCTGGTCGCGAACGTCTCGCACGAGCTGCGCACGCCGATCGCCGCCCTGCGCGCCGTGCTGGAGAACGTGGTGGACGGCGTGGTGAAGCCGGACCCCCGGACGCTGGGCGCCGCGCTGGAGCAGACCGAGCGGCTGGGCCGGCTGGTCACCCACCTGCTCGACCTCTCCAAACTGGACGACGGCGTGGTGCCGCTGGACACCCGCCCCTTCGAGGTCAGCCCCTTCCTGGACGGCGTGCTGCGCGGGGTGACCGTCGACGGCGCCACCGCGGCCGGCGCCCACGGGCGGCGCGACGACGTCCACCTGGCCCTGGACGTCAGCCCGGCGGGGCTGACCGCCTGGGCGGACCCGGAGCGGCTGCACCAGGTGGTGGCCAACCTGGTCGACAACGCCTGCAAGCACTCCCCCACCGGCGGGACGGTCACCGTCCGGGCCAGGGCCGGGGAGGAGTCCGGCGCACTGGTGCTGGAGGTCGAGGACCAGGGCCCCGGCATCCCGGCGCAGGACCGCGACCGGGTCTTCGAGCGCTTCGGCCGCAGCGGCACCGCCACCTCCCAGGGCCCGGGCTCCGACGGCGGCACCGGCCTGGGCCTGGCCATCGCCCGCTGGGCGGTGGACCTGCACGGCGGCCGGATCGGGGTCGCGGAGGCGGCCCGGGGCTGCCGCATCGTGGTCACCCTGCCGGGCGGCCCGGCGGCTACCGCCGAGTTGTCACAGAACTGGGACATTGCCGCGGCGGTCGGGACTGCGTCAGATCGGACCGCACCGCGCTGACCTGCGGTATTGTCCTGCTTGGAGGGGATTTCCACCCGTTCGGGAGGCGATCGCTTCCCCGGGGTTGGAACTTTCTAACGCACATTTTCGGCCAAATAACCGGTCGGCACTGTGATCTGGGTGACGCCTGGCCCAGGGGGACTGCGCGATCAGTGATCGTAGGCGTAGCCTTAATCCCCGCTGTCCACCATCCCAAAAGGAAGCGGAAGAGGGCGGTTTGCCCGTGTCGCCACACCCTGAAACCCCCGTCAGCTCGGCAAGCTCCACTGGCTTCGGCCCCAACGAGTGGCTCGTCGACGAGATCTACCAGCAGTACCTCCAGGATCCCAACTCGGTCGACCGAGCCTGGTGGGACTTTTTCGCCGACTACAAGCCCGGTACCGAGGTGACTCCAGTGACCCAGGCCGCGACCCAGGTCGGCCCCACGCCGACCGCCGTTGCCGCCCCTGCCCCTGCTGCCGTTCCGGCGACGCCCGCCCCCGCTGCACCGGCCGCGCCGGTCCAGCCGGCGCCCGCGCCGCTCGCCGCAGCACCCGCCGCGCCGCCCGCGCCGAAGGCCGCCGCCCCGGCCCCCGCGCCCGCCGCCGACGGGACCGGCCCCGAGCTGCTCGTGCTGCGTGGTCCGGCGAAGGCCGTCGCCACCAACATGGACGCCTCGCTGGAGGTGCCGACCGCGACCTCGGTCCGCGCCGTCCCGGCGAAGCTGTTGATCGACAACCGCATCGTCATCAACAACCACCTGCAGCGCGCCCGTGGCGGCAAGGTCTCCTTCACCCACCTGATCGGCTACGCCCTGGTCCAGGCCGTCAAGGCCAACCCGGGCATGAACTACAGCTACAAGGTGGAGGACGGCAAGTCCTACCTGGTGAAGCCCGAGCACGTGAACCTGGGCCTCGCCATCGACCTGGTCAAGCCGAACGGCGACCGCCAGCTGGTGGTCGCGGCCATCAAGAAGGCCGAGACCCTCGACTTCCTGGGCTTCTGGCAGGCCTACGAGGACATCGTCCGCCGGGCCCGCGCCAACAAGCTGACGATGGACGACTTCACCGGCGTCACCGTCTCGCTGACCAACCCCGGCGGCATCGGCACCGTGCACTCCGTGCCGCGCCTGATGCAGAACCAGGGCACCATCGTCGGCGTCGGCGCCATGGAGTACCCGGCCGAGTTCCAGGGCTCCGCCCCGGAGACGCTGGCCCGCCTCGGCGTCTCCAAGACCATGACGCTGACCTCCACCTACGACCACCGCGTCATCCAGGGCGCCGGTTCGGGTGAGTTCCTGCGGTCGATCCACCAGCTGCTGCTGGGCGGGAACGACTTCTACGACGAGGTCTTCGAGTCGCTGCGGATCCCGTACGAGCCGGTGCGCTGGGCGACCGACGTCGCCACCACCCACGACGACGAGGTCAACAAGACCGCGCGCGTCATCGAGCTGATCCACTCCTACCGGGTCCGCGGCCACCTGATGGCCGACACCGACCCGCTGGAGTACAAGCAGCGCAAGCACCCCGACCTGGACGTCACCAACCACGGCCTCACCCTGTGGGACCTGGAGCGCGAGTTCGCGGTCGGCGGCTTCGGCGGCCAGAAGATGATGAAGCTCCGCGACATCCTCGGCCTGCTGCGCAACACCTACTGCCGCACGGTCGGCATCGAGTACATGCACATCCAGGACCCGAAGCAGCGCAAGTGGCTGCAGGAGCGCCTGGAGAAGCCGTACACCAAGCCCGAGCGCGAGGAGCAGCTGCGCATCCTGCGCCGGCTGAACTCGGCCGAGGCCTTCGAGACCTTCCTGCAGACCAAGTACGTCGGGCAGAAGCGGTTCTCCCTGGAGGGCGGTGAGTCGCTGATCCCGCTGCTGGACGCGACCATCGACGCCGCCGCCGAGCACCGCCTCGACGAGGCCGTCATCGGCATGGCCCACCGCGGCCGCCTGAACGTGCTGGCCAACATCGTCGGCAAGCCGTACGGCAAGATCTTCGGCGAGTTCGAGGGCAACCTCGACCCGAAGTCGATGCACGGCTCCGGCGACGTCAAGTACCACCTGGGCTCCGAGGGCACCTTCACCGGCCTGGACGGGGAGACCATCAAGGTCTCGCTGGCCGCCAACCCCTCGCACCTGGAGGCCGT
The DNA here is from genome assembly GCF_053602875.1 of Kitasatospora sp. NPDC004289. Lineage (NCBI taxonomy): Bacteria > Bacillati > Actinomycetota > Actinomycetes > Kitasatosporales > Streptomycetaceae > Kitasatospora > Kitasatospora sp. NPDC004289. The sequence continues at coordinate 66,170 of NZ_JBSGEL010000044.1, forward strand.
CGACCCGGTGGTCGAGGGCATCGTCCGCGCCAAGCAGGACGTGCTGGACCAGGGCGGCACCACCTTCCCGGTGCTGCCGATCCAGATCCACGGCGACGCGGCCTTCGCCGGCCAGGGCGTGGTCGCGGAGACCCTGAACATGTCGCAGCTGCGCGGCTACCGCACCGGTGGCACCATCCACCTGGTGGTCAACAACCAGGTCGGCTTCACCGCCGCCCCGGCCAGCAGCCGCTCGTCGATGTACTGCACCGACGTGGCCCGGATGATCGAGGCCCCGATCTTCCACGTGAACGGCGACGACCCGGAGGCCGTGGTCCGCGTCGCGCGGCTGGCCTTCGAGTTCCGCCAGGCGTTCCACAAGGACGTCGTCATCGACCTCATCTGCTACCGCCGCCGCGGTCACAACGAGGCCGACAACCCGTCGTTCACCCAGCCGCTGATGTACGACCTGATCGACAAGAAGCGCTCGGTGCGCAAGCTCTACACCGAGGGCCTGATCGGTCGCGGCGACATCACCATGGAAGAGGCGGAGCAGGCGCTCCAGGACTTCCAGGGCCAGCTGGAGAAGGTCTTCTCCGAGGTCCGGGACGCCGCCGGTGCCCAGTCGGGCGCCACCGCCGGCAAGCCGGTCGCCGACTTCCCGGTCAACATCCAGACCGGCATCTCCGAGGAGATGGTGAAGCGGATCGCCGCCTCGCAGGTCAACCTGCCGGAGTGGCTGACCGTCCACCCGCGGCTCTTCCCGCAGCTGCAGCGCCGCGCCGCCTCGGTCGAGGACAACACCATCGACTGGGCGATGGGCGAGACCCTCGCCATCGGCTCGCTGCTGATGGAGGGTCACCCCGTCCGCCTGGCCGGCCAGGACTCGCGCCGCGGCACCTTCGGCCAGCGCCACGCGGTGCTGATCGACCGGAACACCGGCGAGGACTACACCCCGCTGCTGTACCTGACGGAGGACCAGGCCCGCTACACCGTCTACGACTCGCTGCTCAGCGAGTACGCGGCGATGGGCTTCGAGTACGGCTACTCCCTCACCCGGCCGAACGCGCTGGTGATGTGGGAGGCGCAGTTCGGCGACTTCGTCAACGGCGCGCAGACCATGGTCGACGAGTACATCGCCTCGGCCGAGCAGAAGTGGGGCCAGCACTCCGGCGTCACCCTGCTGCTGCCGCACGGCTACGAGGGCCAGGGCCCGGACCACTCGTCCGCCCGCCCGGAGCGCTTCCTCCAGATGTGCGCGCAGGACAACATGACGGTCGCCATGCCGACCCTGCCGTCGAACTACTTCCACCTGCTCCGCTGGCAGGCGCACAACCCGCACCACAAGCCGCTCATCGTCTTCACCCCGAAGTCGATGCTGCGTCTGAAGGCTGCGGCGTCCGCCACCAGCGAGTTCCTCAGCGGTTCGTTCCGCCCGGTCATCGGTGACACCACCGTCGACCCGGCCAACGTCCGCAAGGTGGTCATCACGGCGGGCAAGTTCTACTACGACGTCGAGGCCGCCCGGGCCGAGCGCGGGATCACCGACACCGCCATCGTCCGGGTGGAGCGGCTCTACCCGCTCCCGGTCGCCGAGCTCCAGGAGGAGCTGGCCCGCTACGGCGAGAACGTCCAGTTCGTCTGGGCCCAGGAGGAGCCGGCCAACCAGGGTGCGTGGCCGTTCATCGCCATGAACCTGGTCGACCACCTCCAGGTCGTCATCGGCCGCTCCGCCAACGGCGCCCGCCTGCGCCGCGTCGCCCGCACCGCGTCCTCCGCCCCGGCGGTCGGCTCGGCCAAGCGGCACGCCGCCGAGCAGCAGGCGCTGCTGGAGGAGATCTTCACCCTCTGACGCCGCGTCGGTCCGTACCCGGGCCCCGTCCACCGCTCCGGCGGCGGGCGGGGCCCGCGGTCGTTCCCCTGCCGGGCCGAGCGGTGCTGCCGTATGTTCGTCCCACCGATGTCGGTGCGGGGGGAGCGAGGACATGACCACGGACCCGGTGTTCCGGCCGTTGGAGCCGGGGGACCCGTCGGAGGTGGGCGGGTACCGCCTGGCGGCCCGGCTGGGGGCCGGCGGCATGGGGCGGGTCTACCTGGGCTACACGCCGGGCGGGCGGCCGGTCGCGGTCAAGGTGGTGCGGCGGCGGCTGGCCGCCGATCCGGAGTTCCGCCGCCGGTTCCGGCACGAGGTGGCCAACGCCCGGCGGATCCACGGCCTGTACACCGCGCAGGTGGTGGACGCCGGGGAGGACGAGGAGCTGCCCTGGCTGGCGACCGCCTACGTGCCGGGGCCCTCGCTCCAGGAGGTGGTCCGGGAGCACGGCGCACTGCCGGCCCGGACGGCGCTGCTGCTGCTCGGCGGGATCGCCGAGGCGCTCCAGGCGATCCACCTGGTCGAGGTGGTGCACCGGGACCTCAAGCCGGCCAACGTGCTGATGGCGGTGGACGGCCCCCGGGTGATCGACTTCGGCATCGCCCGGGCCGCGCACGCCACCGTGCTGACCGACTCCGGCTCGACCATCGGCTCGCCGCCGTACATGGCCCCGGAGCAGATCCGGGGGCAGCCGGTCACCCCGGCCACCGACGTGTTCGCGCTCGGCGCGCTGCTGGCGTACGTCAGCGGCGGGGTGCTGCCGTTCGGGGACGGTCCGGACACCGCGGTGCTCTACCGGGTGGTGCACGAGCCGCCCGCACTGGCCGGAGTGCCGGACGCCCTGCGGGAGTTGGTGACCGCCTGCCTGGCCAAGCGGGCCGAGGACCGGCCCGGGGCGGCCGAGCTGGTCCGGGCCGCCCGCGAACACCCGCTGGTGGGCGGCGAGTTGCGCTTCACCGGGCACTGGCTGCCGGACCCGGTCACCCTGGCGCTCCGTCGGCGGGCCGAACTCCCGCTGCCCACCGGCCCGTCCGCTCCGGCCGGGCCGGGCACCGGGACGGCCTCGTGGCCACCGCCCGAACCGCACACCGGACCGCACACCGGACCGGTCGCCGGACCCGTGCCGACCGCGCCCGCCACCGCACCGGTGCCGGCCCCGCCGCGGCCCGTGCTGCCGCCGCCCGCCGTGCCGCCCCCGCCGCTCCTGCCGCCGCCCCCGGCCCG